>JAFGKN010000328.1 GCA_016928605.1 Planctomycetota bacterium
CTGAGCCGCATCGTCTTCGCGTTTCAGCATGACGATCTCGCCGGTTCGCGCGATGTGCCCATCGATCCAGTCCAGCAGCCGGTGCTCTCCTTCGGCCTGAACGTGGGCGGCACCTACAGCGAGCTGGACATGCCGCTGGACGGGCAGGACGGCCGCCCGACCCTGGCCCTGCTCACGAGCGGCCAGGCCCATCACGTCGCCGCGACCTACGACAGCGCGAGCGGCCTCAAGGCCATCTACGTCGACGGAGCCCTCGCTTTCAGCGCGAATCTGCCGGCGGGCAGCCTCATCTCGAGCGGCGGCGCCTCCACGGCCTACATAGGGAACATGTCGGGCCGGCAGGAGCCGTTCACCGGCGTGATCGACGAGATGGTCTTCTGGAGCAAGGCGCTCACGGCAGCGGAGATCGCCTCTCACGTCGCCGCATTCCAGGGCGGGCTCGGCTACTTCACCTCCGGCGGCGGCCAGGAGTCCGTCCGGCTCGCCTTCAACGAGGTGAACGCCTCGTCTGGAGCGGAGTCTTGGATCGAGATCGTCAACCACGGCGAGGCGCAGATCGACCTGGCGGGATTCGTCGTCGTCAACGCAGGCGTCGGAGGAGGAGAGATGGTCCTCTCCGCGCAGAGCCTCGCGCCGGGCGGCTATCTGACTCTGACCGAGGCGCAGCTCGGCTTCACGCTCGCGGCGGGCAACCGGCTGTTCCTCTATCCCCCGCTGCGGAACGCCGTCATCGATGCCGTCCGGATCCAGGAAGGACTGCGCGGAAGGCATCCGGAGGCCACCGGAGAGTGGCTCTCTCCGGCTGCGCCCACCGCGGGCGCCACCAACGAGTTCGCGCTTCACGATGAGATCGTGATCAACGAGGTGATGTATCACCCTCGCCCCCTCCAGGAGCTTCCGCCGCAGACGGAAGACACGGTTCTCGTGCCGATCGACGCCTCCTGGAGGTACGACGAATCGGGCGACGACCTCGGCACCGCCTGGCGCCAGGCCGGCTTCGACGACTCGAGCTGGCCGAGCGGTCCGGCGCTCTTCTACAACGAGACGGGGAATCTGCCGGCGCCCAAGAACACTCCCCTCGAGCTCGGAGCGGTGACCTTCTACTTTCGAGCTCGCTTCGACTACAGCGGGAATCCGGCCGATGCCCAGATCTACATAAGACCCGTGGTCGACGACGGCGCGGTCTTCCACCTGAACGGCGTGGAAGCGCACCGGTTCAACATGCCCGACGGAGCCATCGACGCTTCGACTCTGGCAAGCGTGAGCGTCGGGAACGCCGTCTACACCGGGCCTTTCGCTCTTCCCACCGGAAGTCTCGTGGCCGGATCCAACCTGCTCGCCGTCGAAGTGCACCAATCGACAGCCAGCTCGACAGACGTCGTCTTCGGCGTGGAGCTCTTCAGCTCGGTGACGGTATCCGAGGGCCGGCCTTACGGGGCGCCGCCCGCATCCTGGCTCGAGCTCTACAACCGGAGCGACCGATCCGTGGATCTGAGCGGCTGGAAGCTCGATGGCGGCATCGAGTACAGCTTCGAAAACGGCGCGACGCTCGCTCCGGGCGGATACCTGGTGATCGCCGAGGATCGGTCGTATCTCGAGGCGCTCCATCCTTCCGCCCCCATCGTCGGCGACTTCACGGGACGTCTCTCGAACAGGAGCGACCTTCTGATCCTCAGGGATGCGGATGGAAACCCGGCAAACACGCTGCGCTACCACGACGACGCCCCCTGGCCTCTGTTCGCCGACGGCGGAGGATCGAGCCTCGAGCTGAGAGATCCCTGGGCCGACAGCTCGCGGCCGGAGGCGTGGGCGGCCAGCGACGAGGGCTCCAGGTCGGAATGGAAGACCTACACCTACGACGAGGTGGCGACGGCCAACATCGGCCCGACGACGTGGAACGAGTTCATCATCGGGCTACTCGATGCGGGCGAGGTCCTCGTGGACGACATCCACGTCATCGAGGATCCCGCCGGGACGGCCGTGGAGCTGATCCAGAACCCCACGTTCGAGACCGGCGCGACGGCCTGGCGGCTTCTCGGGAATCACCGGCACAGCGCGGTCATCGCGGATCCGGACAATGCTTCGAATCACGTGCTCCACCTGGTGGCGACGGGTCCCACCGAGCACATGCACAACCACCTCGAGACCACCCTGCGAGGCGGGGAGACGGTGAACAACGGGCGGACGTACCGCGTCTCCTTTCGCGCCAGGTGGCTCGCGGGATCGAACCAGGTCCACTCGCGCCTGTACTTCAACCGCGTCCCCGAGACGACGCTCATCGATGTCCCGGAGATCGGCGGCACGCCGGGCGCCGTCAACTCGCGCTTCGAGGGCAACATCGGGCCGACGTTCAGCGATCTGCGTCACGCTCCCGCCGTGCCGTCGCCGGGGGAAGAGGTCGCGGTCTCGGTGACCACCGCCGATCCCGACGGCGTGAGCTCCTGCACCCTCTGGTGGTCGGTGAACGGCGGGACGTGGTCCAGCGCTCCGATGAGCCCCCAGGACAGCGACTCCTACCTCGGGACGATTCCGGGACAGGCGTCGGGTGCGGCGGTGCAGTTCTACGCGGAAGCAGCGGACGGACGAGGCGCCTCGGCGACATCTCCCGCGGGCGGCCGCGACTCCCGCGCCGTGTATCGCGTGGACGATGGACAGGCCGACCTGGGGGACAAGCACAACCTGCGCATCGTCATGACTCCCGGCGACACCAACTTCCTGCATCTCAACACGAACGTGATGAGCAACGACCGGATGGGAGCCACGGTCATCTACGACGAGCGCGAGGTGTACTACGATGTCGGCGTCCGCCTCAAGGGAAGCGAGAGAGGGCGGAACCAGACCCCCCGGGTCGGATTCAACATCCGGTATCCATCCGACAATCTCTTCCGCGGAGTGCACCGGACGACGGCGATCGATCGCTCCGGCGGATTGGCACTTGGATCCACGTACGGCCAGGACGAGATCCTGATCAAGCACATGATCCAGCACGCCGGCGGCATCCCGGGCTCGTACGACGACATCATCCGGGTCATCGCTCCCCGCTCAACGCACAACGGCCCCGCCTTGCTCCAGATGGCCCGTTACACGAACGTCTTCCTGGATTCCCAGTGGGCGGAGGGAGGCGAAGGAACCCTCTTCGAGTTCGAGCTGATCTACTCTCCGACCAGGACCGATACCGGGTCGCCGGAGGGGCTCAAGCTGCCCGAGCCAGACCAGGTGATCGGCACGGACATCCGCGACCTCGGCGACGACAAGGAGGTCTATCGCTGGAACTTCCTCATCGAGAACAACCTCGACCGCGACGACTACAGCGACCTGATCCAGCTCTGCAAGTGCTTCAGCCTCTCGGGGGCTGCGCTGGAGGCCCGCGCCATCGAGGTCATGGATGTCGATGAGTGGATGCGCACCTTCGCCATGATGGCGCTCTGCGGCGTCGGCGACGCCTACACCTTCGGCAACAACCACAACATCCGGATCTACGTGCGCCCCGAGGACAGGAAAGTCCTCGCGTTTCCCTGGGACTGGGACTTCGCATTCGTTCAGAGCGCGACAGCGGCTCTCTGGGGCAACCAGAACCTCGCGAAGATCATCACGCGGCC
>JAFGKN010000329.1 GCA_016928605.1 Planctomycetota bacterium
AGAATATCGTCGACTGAGTGCAACGAAGCCGGCGGACGAAATGGCCGCTCAAACTGACAATGACTTATGAAATGGGGCACTAAGGCTCCGGACCGGGAATTCGAGGGCGCGAGGGGGAGGGAGAGAGGGAGCGGAGATGATGCGCCGAGTGCGCCGGCCTGGAGGGATGCCGGTTGACTTCGCTCCGGAGCGGGAGCGGAGATGATGCGCCGAGTGCGCCGGCCTGGAGGGATGCCGGTTGACTTCGCTCCCGCGGAGGAAATAATCGTCTCGTTTTCCGGGAGCCGCCTCCGGTTGCGCCGGCGCGGGCGCGGGTTTCGGTAAAGTGTTGCAGGCAAAGACCCGGCGGCGCCGAGCCCGGGGAGGATGTCCCTCCCCGGCCGGAGAAACGGAGATCATGAGCCAGCCCCTCCGCGATGATGACAGCGACCTCATGAAAGAGGTCATCTCCCTCTGCAAGCAGCGGGGATTCGTCTTTCCGTCCAGCGAGATCTACGGCGGCCTCAAGAGCTGCTACGACTACGGGCCTCTCGGCGTCGAGCTCAAGCGCAACATCATGAACGAGTGGTGGCGCGCGATGGTGCACCAGCGCGAGGACATCGTGGGGCTCGACGCCTCGATCATCATGCATCCTCGCGTCTGGGAGGCTTCCGGGCATCTGGCCGGCTTCGCCGATCCCCTCGTCGACTGCCTGATCAGCAAGGAGCGCTTCCGGGCGGACAACGCCCCCCGGCCGGCGGTCGGCGACGCGCTGCCTCTCTCCTGCTCCGACAAGGCGCAGGCCAAGGCGTACCAGGCGGCGATCGCCGAGAAGTACGGCATCGAGCTGCGCCGCGAGGGCAGGATTCTCCACGGGCTGAAGGTCATCGACGAGACCACCGTGGGGTTCTTTCCGGACGGAAGCGAGGAAGCGAAGACGGAGTTTCCCTTCCGCGGCTACGTGAGCCCCACCCTCGGCTGTCCGTTTCTCAGCGACGAGCGGATGTTCAACCTGATGTTCCGCTCCAGCCTCGGCTCCATCGACCCGCTGGACGAGATGGCGAGGGCTCTCGACGGCAAGGCGCTCGCCGCCGCGGAGATCCGCGGCATCCTCGAGCAGAAGATGCGCGAGACGGCGATCTACCTGCGGCCCGAGACGGCGCAGGCGATGTTCGTCCAGTTCGCCAACATCCTGCAGGCGATGGCGCTCAAGATTCCCTTCGGCATCGCGCAGATGGGGAAGTCCTTCCGCAACGAGATCACGGTCGAGCACTACACGTTCCGCTCCTGCGAGTTCGAGCAGATGGAGATGGAATACTTCGTCGAGCCGGGCAAGCAGAAGGAGGCTCTTGAGTACTGGAAGCAGGAGCGGCTCGACTGGTATCTCCGCTACGCCAAGGAAAAGTCGAAGTTCCGGCTGCGCCGCCATGAGGCGCAGGAGCTCGCCCATTACGCCGACGACTGCTACGACATCGAGTACGAGTACCCGTGGGGCTGGGGCGAGCTGGAGGGCGTCGCCAGCCGCACGGACTACGACCTGCGCAAGCACTCGGAGCACTCGGGCGTCCGGCTGACCTACTTCGACCAGGATGCCATCGATCCCGAGACCGGGAAGAAGGGCCGGCACTACTTTCCCTACGTGATCGAGCCAGCGGCGGGCGCGACGCGGACGACTCTCATGTACCTCCTCGACGCGTTCGAGTACGACAGCCCGCGCCCCGACGCCCAGGGACGCGAGAAGAGACGGCGCGTGCTGAAGCTCCATCCGCGGCTGGCTCCGTACAAGGTGGCCGTCCTGCCCCTGGTCAAGAGGGACGGCATGCCCGAGCAGGCGCGGGAAATCGTGCAGGAATTCTTCCGCAGCGGCGTCCATGCCAAGTATGATGAGCAGCACCAGATCGGCAAGAGGTACTCGCGTCACGACGAGGTGGGAACTCCCTACTGCCTGACGGTGGACGGCCAGACTCTCGAGGACCGGACAGTCACGATCCGGTATCGCGACACGACGGAGCAGGAGCGCATCAAGATCGATGAAGCGCTGCACGTCGTGAAGAAGCGGCTGGAAGAGGCTTGATCTCCGCCGCCAGTTGAATCCGGAGGCCGCATGGTCGGATTGCCTTCCGAGTTCCGGGCCAACCTCGAGAGCTACAACGGCCCCCTCGACCTGCTTCTCTTCCTCATCAAGAAGGACGAGATCGACGTCTTCGACATCCCGATCGCGGAGGTCATCGTCCAGTACCAGGTCTACCTCTCGCTGATCAAGGACCTCAACCCGAACCTCTGCGGCGATTTTCTGGTGATGGCGGCTCGGCTGATGGAGATCAAGTCGAAGCTGCTGCTGCCTCGACAGACCCTCGATGAAGAGGAGGAGGGCGAGGATCCCCGGATGGAGCTCGTCCGGCAGCTCCTCGAGTACAAGAAGTTCAAGGAGCGGGCCATCCTGCTGGAGAAGAGGCTCGATCTGCACCGGCGGCGCTACCGGCGTCCATCGCTGCACCAGCCGGCCTGGATCGTGGACGAGGAGATACCCCTCGATCTGGGAAAGCTGTCCGTCTGGGATCTGCTGACCGCGTTCCACAAGGTCGAGATCGCCCTCGGCCAGCGCGGACCACACCAGGTGGTCATGGAGGATCGCCCGCTCGAGGAGTACATCCGCGACGTCGTCGAGGAGCTGGAGAGCAGGGAAAACCGGACGGCGCCCTTCGAGGATCTCTTCCGGGGGGCGCGCAACCGCTACGAGGCGCTCAGCTACTTCCTCGCGATCCTGCAGCTCGCCAAGGACTACCGCCTCTACATCGATCAGGAGGAGGAG
>JAFGKN010000330.1 GCA_016928605.1 Planctomycetota bacterium
GTCACCGAGGGGGCGCAGAAGCGCCTCCTGGAACAGATCTCCGACTTCCAGGCTCCCGATCTGGCGGGGACGGTGGCGATTGCCGGCGTCGACCAAGCCTACACCGCCCGGACGATCGGAGATTCCTTCATACGGACCGACCCGGACGGCGTCTTCAGCACGGTGCAGCCCTATCTCGTCATGGCGAGCGCCAACGAGGGGAACGGTTACGCGACCGTGGAGCGGATCATCGACCTGACCGCTACTCCGCTCTTTCAGTACATGATCTTCTACGACGATGACCTCGAGCTTCTTCCGGGACCCAACATGATCCTGGAGGGAAGAGTCCACGCCAACGGTGATATCTACGTCGGTTGCGGAGGGACGCTGACGGTTGATTCGGACTACTTTCGCTGCACGGGGGACATCCTCCGCAAGAGAAAGAACGATGGGTCGGAGTCCACCGGGACGGTCAACATCAAGGTCCAAGGCGACACGACGTTCAAGACTCTGACCAATGCCGAGGACGCTGAGTACGGCGACTGGACGAACTACGCCCTCGATCGCTGGAAGGGCACCGTACAGGACGGCTCCCACGGCGTGAAGGAGATCGCCGTGCCGGACATCGGATCGATCAAGGCCTTCCGCCCGGACGGCAGCAAGGGCTACTTTCACGAGAACGCTGGCCTGGTGATCGTTGACGATCGGGTCTACGACGGCGCCGGGAATCCGATCAACCTGGCGGGCATCGTCACCGAGAAGAGCATGTACGATGCGCGCGAGAGGAAGACCGTGACGGTGACGGAGATCGACATGGCCCAGCTGAATGCTTCAGGACACTTTCCGGCGAACGGGCTCATCTACGCGTACCGCACGGATGCCGACTCCGCCCATCCCAACGGCGTGCGGCTCGTCAACGGCGAGCAGCTGGCCGGTTCCCTGACGGTGGCGAGCGAGGATCCCATCTATGTCAAGGGTGACTTCAACACCCTCGAGAAGAAGGGCTGCGCCGTGATCTCCGATGCCGTCAACCTGCTCTCGGGTAGCTGGAGCGACACCGGGGGGACGATGCAGAAGGCGAGCCCGACGTGGTACAACATGGCCATGATCACCGGGAACGTCCCGACTCCGGACGGCGGGGGCGACTACTCCGGAGGCTTCGAGAACCTCCCCCGCTTCCATGAGAACTGGAACAACGTGAAGGCGACGATCCGGGGCTCCTTCATCAACATGTTCGAGAGCGAGATCGCGAAGAGCCCTTGGGGCTTATCCGGCGTCTACAACCCACCGATTCGCGATTGGCGCTACGATCCGGATCTGCGCGACATGAAGAACTTGCCGCCGTTCACGCCGAACGCCATCTCCTTCCAGCGCGTGCTTTGGGACGACAAGCTGCCATCGCTCCTGGCGGGGAGCTGATGACGGGAGATCCGGAAGGAGTCCACCGAGATCGCGACATGACCGCGGAAGCTCGGCGGACCACTTCTCCTCGCCGCCGGGAAGGCCAGGAGGACAGAGAGTCCTCGGCAGCCGCAGCTCACCCCAGGCAGTTCAGCCGCGCCGGGAGATCAGCAGGATCGGGCACGACGTCCGCCGAGCGACCTCGAGTGTGAACCGCCCGAACAGCTTCTTCCGGCGGCTGACGCGCTGGGCCCCGAGGATGAGCAGCTCGCTCCTGTTGGCGTGCTCGACCACCACGTCGACGGGCGAATCGCTGGAGACGATGACGACCTCTGGATCGAACCAGAACAGATCGTGCGCGGTGCGCTTCAGGCTGCGTCGAGCCAGGCGGCATTCTTCCTCCGTCGCCCACGCGGGGAGGACCTGCAGGAACGCGATCTCGCGGCGATTCGAGCGCGCCAGGCTGGCCAGCAGACGGGCCAGCAGCCGGTCGTGACCGCCGCGGCCGGCCACCGGCACGACGATGCGGCGCACGTCGGCCAGGTCCCAGCCCGTCGGGGCACGAAGAACCACGATGTCGCAATCGGCGCGGCTCATCACCTGCTCCAGCGGCGTGCCCGTGGCATCCTCGGAGAGAGCGCTGAGTCCGAGCAGCAGGCTCTCGCAGCGGTGCTCCCGAGCCACGCGGCTGATCTCCGTCCAGGGCTGCTCGGCCACCGTGGCCAGCGCCTCGGGGCGCAGGCCTGCTGATACCGAACTGAAGATGGCCTCGCCCAGGGCCAGCTGAGCGTTGTCGATAGGCGACGGATCCTCTCCGGGGATCCATCCGTCGGGTGCCACGACCACGGTGAGCAGCAGGACGCGGCCGACTTCCGGCGGGGCCAGCGCATCTGCCAGAGCGACCAGGCCGCGCGCGTTGTCCGGGTTGGCGATGGGCACGAGCACCAGCGGGCTGCGCCCGCGGAGCCCCAGGACCTCCGGGTCGAGTGCGGTGCTGGAAGCGTCCGCGATCCTTGCCCGGTTGGCGAAGAGACCCAGGAAGAGGAGTCCTCCGGCCACGAGCCAGATGGTCGCGATGAGCCCGGCCGACGGAACGGCCACCCCCTGATAGATGGCCAGCGCGACGCACGACAGCCCCCCGACGGTCGGAACCACGGGGAACAGGGGCGTGCGGAACGGCGGCGGGCGCTTGACGCTGCGCTTGCGCACCAGGATCGCGATCCAGTGGGCCAGGGCGAACGTGACGAGAAAGATGAGGCTCGCCGCCGCGCCGGCCGCCGCGACGTCCGGCAGGACCAGCAGGATGAGGATGACGATGAGCGCGGTGAGGACCAGGGACCGGACCGGTGTTCCGCGCCGCCGATCGACCTTCGCGAGATGCCGGGGCAGGGTGCGGTCCCGCGCCATCGACATGGCGACGCGGGACGCCGCGAAGAGGTTGGCTTCGAGGGCCGACAGCATCGACAGGATGGCCGCCGCCAGCACCAGCCAGTAGCCGAAGGTCCCCAGATAATTCTGCGCGGCGACGGCGATGATCGTCTCCGGGTTCTCGCGGCCGGTCTCCGTCACCGACTGGCCGGCCGGCATCCCGACGGTCGCCACCACCAGCAAGAGCGGCAGGTAGATCAACAGGGCCGTGCCGAGCGAGTAGAGCATCGCCCGGGGGATGGTCCGCTCCGGCTCGCGGATCTCGCCGGCCACTGCGGCGATCAGGTCGAAACCCTGCAGGGCTATGAATGTGAATCCCATCGCGCGGAACAGCCCGCCGGCTCCTCCGGCGAAGAAGGGCCGCAGGGCGCTGCCCACATCCGCGATCGGCCTGGAGGGCAACGCCCACAATCCGCAGGCGATCAGGATCGCGAACACGGCGACCTTCCCGATGTTCGTCCACTGGCCGCCGCCGGCTGACTTCCAGCAGAGACCGACCGTGTAGAAGAGCGTCGCCGCGGCGGCGATGCCGCAGACCATGCTCCGCTCGCGCAGCCAGTCCGGGGCTCCGCCGTAGGCGCTGGCCCAGATCTCGTGGACCGCCACCATCGCGAAGTGGCCGAAGCCCAGCGCGTAGAGGACGGCCGCCACGATCGACGCGAACCACACGACCCAGCCGAAGGTGAAGGCCGCCTCGACCGAGAGAACCTTCTTGGCGAACGTGTAGGTGCCGCCCGACTCGGGAAACTTCGACGACACCTCCGCGAAGCTCAGCGCCGTCAGGAGGGCGATCAGGCCGTTCAGCGCGAACGCCGCGATGGCGCTCGGGCCCGCCACGGCAAAGGCCGTACCGGCCAGTGCCAGCATGCCGCCTCCGACGATGGCGCCGACTCCGACGCCGGTCGCTCCCAGCATTCCGATGTGACGCTGAGTCGGCTGCCCTGGATTCATGGATGATCCGCCGGCTGTAGAAGGACTCGAGGAGGTCGCACTCCGATCCCCATGGCCACAAAGGCCCGGTTCGAGATGATCGCCGAGATGGTTTCGTGGAACATGGCCCGGGCTGGTGCGATCCGGTCAGTTCCCCGGCTTGTTCTTCGGCTCCGCGGCCTGGTTCGCCCAGCGGTCGTAGCGTGCGCGGAGGTCCTTCACTTTATCGGGATGCAGCTCGGCGAGGTTCCTGGTCTCGCCGATGTCCTCGGCGAGGTTGAAGAGCTCGATCTGTTCCCCTCCGCGCCGGGCTGCGCGCGCCAGCTTGAGCTTCCAGTCGCCGACACGGATCGCTCCGCTCGCCGGCGCCGTGTTCAGCAGGATCTCCTCGTGCGGCGAGGGCTGGCCGGCGGTGAGGGTGGGCCAGAGGTCGCGGCCGTCGAGCGGCAGCTTCTGCTTCTCCGGGGCGAGCGAGCCTCCGGCCAGCCGGGCGAGCGTAGGAAACCAGTCCACGATGTGGAGGGGTGCCTCGATCCGCTTGCCGGCCGGGATGTGGCCGTCCCACGTGGCGAAGGCGCAGACGCGCACGCCGCCTTCGTACAGGCCGCCCTTGCCGCCGCGGAGCGGCGTGTTGTCCGTGACTCGACCTGGGCGGGGTCCGCCGTTGTCGCTGGAGAAGACGAAGAGCGTCTTGCCGCGCAGGCCCTTCTCCTCCACGGCGGCGACGATCCGGCCGACGGCCTCGTCCATGGCGGCGAGCATCCCGGCGAGCTTGCGGCGGGGCTCCGGCAGGTCCTTGTAGGGCTCCATGTACTCCTCGGGCACCTGAAGAGGGCCGTGGACGGCGTTGAACGGGACGTAGAGGAAGAACGGCCTCTTGCCGTCCTGCTGCCGGATGAGCTTCACCGCTTCGCGGGCGATCAGGTGCGTGTTGTACCCCTCCTCGATGAGCCGCTCGCCGTTGCGATACCAGTCCACCACGCCGTTGCGCTCGCGCGTGAAATAGTCGAGCGCTCCGAAGAGATGGCCGTAGGCGTGGTCGAAGCCTCGCGCGTTCGGCCAGTAGGCCTTCTCGAACTCGCCGAGATGCCACTTGCCGCAGATGGCGGTGAAGTACCCGGCCTCGCGCAGCGCGACCGGCAGCGTACGTTCCTCGAGCGGCAAGCCGAACGGCGCGCCGGGCGTGATGACGCCGACCTGCAAGCCATGCCGCATCGGGTAACGCCCGGTCATGAAGGCGGCGCGGGTGGGCGAGCACACCGGCTGGACGTAGAAGGACTCGAAGACGGTGCCGGCTCTGGCCAGCTTGTCGAGGTGCGGGGTCTTGATCTGCGTTCCGCCGTTGAAGCCGGGATCCGCGAAGCCCAGGTCGTCGGCGAGGATGAACAGGATGTTGGGTTTCTCCGCCGCATCGAGGGCGACCGAAGAGACCACGAGAATAGTGGCAAGCAGGCGCTTCATGCTCCGCCTCCTCAAGGGTAGAAAACCGCCACGATTCCTTCCGCCGGCTGTCACCAGAGTATCGGCGCCGCAGGTCAAGTCAACCTCCCAGCGCTGCCGCTGCCTCACGTGCCACCGGGGTTGACGCGAGCCGCATCGCTGGGGTCAGATGCCGAGGCCTTCATCCGACTCTTCTTCCCGGCCTGCTCTGTGAGGACTTCCGATGCGACGAGGAATCTTCAGCGCGCTGTGGCTTTCACTCTCGTTCTTTCTCGCGTGGGGGGGAGGGGCTGCACGCGCTCTCACCATCCACGTGGCACCCGGCGGGCGCGACGACTGGTCCGGTACGCTCGAGCGGCCTTCTCCGGATGGCAGCGACGGCCCGCTCGCGACGCTCGCCGGCGCGCGGGATGCGATCCGGCGGTGGAAGGCGTCCTCGCCGCGGCCGGAAGCGGTGACGGTGCTCGTCGCCGGCGGCGCGTATCTCATCAGCGAGACGCTCGTCCTCGAGCCCGAGGACAGCGGGACCGCGGAGCACCCCATCGTCTACAGGGCGGCTCCGGGGGCGAGGCCGGTCTTCAGCGGAGGGCGCGAGATCCGCGGCCTGCGCGCGGGGGACGACGGCATCTGGAGAGCGGAGATCCCGGATGCCGCCGCCGGCCGCTGGCGCTTCGAGCAGCTCTTCGTCGATGGCCGCCGCGCGGTGCGAGCACGCGAGCCGGACGAGTTCTACTTCTACATGGTCGAGGTGAAGGAGGACGTGCTCGAGGGGAGCGGCCGCCGTCCCCGCCGCGCGCGCCACACCGTGCGCGCGATGCGCGAGGACATGGCGCCGCTCGTCGATCTCGACGAGCGCGAGCTGAACGATGTCACCCTCGTCGCCTACCACAAGTGGGACAACACGCGGCGGCGCATCGGCCGCGTCGACGCCGGCTCGAGCGAGATCATCAGCGAGGGCGAGGGCCTCAAGTCGTGGAATCCATGGCAGCGGGGCACGCGCTACCACCTCGAGAACTTCCTGGCGGCGCTCGACGAGCCGGGCGAGTGGTTCCTCGACCGCGGAGGGACGCTTCTCTACAAGCCTCTGCCCGGCGAGGATCCGTCGAAGGCGCGCGTGACGGCGCCAGCGCTCGAGCGCTTCATCTCGGTCGAGGGCGATCCGGCCGCGGGGAAGTACGTCGAGCACATCGCGATCCAGGGGCTCGCGTTCCACCACGGGCAGTATCTCACGCCGCCCGGAGGGTTCGAGTCGGCGCAGGCCGCGAGCCCCATCGACGCGGTGATCGAGCTCGACGGCGCGCGGCATGTGGCGATCGAGGATTGCGAGATCTCGCACATCGGATCCTACGCCGTCTGGTTCCGCAAGGGGTGCAGGCAGTGCCGGCTGGCGAGGTGCTTCCTCCACGACCTCGGCGCCGGCGGCGCGCGGATCGGCGAGACCGGCATCCGCGCGAGCGAGCCCGAGCGGACGGGGGGCATCGCCATCGACAACAACATCATCCGCTCGGCGGGCCACATCTTCCCCTGCGCTGTCGGCGTGTGGATCGGCCA
Source organism: Planctomycetota bacterium (assembly GCA_016928605.1). Lineage (GTDB taxonomy): Bacteria > Planctomycetota > UBA8108 > UBA8108 > UBA8108 > JAFGKN01. Next base: position 6,730 of record JAFGKN010000330.1, read on the forward strand.
GAGCGGTGACAACCAGGTGACCCACAACGACATCGGCGACCTCTACTACACGGGCGTCTCGGTCGGCTGGCGCTGGGGATACGCCGAGAGCCTCGCCAAGCGCAACAGGATCGAGTTCAACCGCATCCACCACATCGGCTGGGGCGTGCTGAGCGACATGGGCGGCGTCTACACCCTCGGCCCATCGGAGGGCACGAGCGTCTCGAACAACGTCATCCACGATGTCCACGCCTACACCTACGGCGGCTGGGGACTCTACACCGACGAGGGCTCCACCGGCATCCTCATGGAGAACAACCTCGTCTACCGGGTGAAGAACGGCGGATTCCACCAGCACTACGGCA
>JAFGKN010000331.1 GCA_016928605.1 Planctomycetota bacterium
CTCCGGCACGTCCACGGAGCGGCCCTCTCGAGGAAGGGGGGCCTCCTTGCCGTCGCGGTAGAACTGGTGCTTTCCGAAGCCCGTGCGGAGCTCGCCGTCTTCTCCGTAGAACGTCATGCCGTACTTCTCGCCGGGGAGAACGTCGCCGCCGCGTGCGGGCTGCGTCCAGGTGAGCGTGAAATCGGGATCCTCGAACTCGAACTTCGCCTCCATCGCGATGGGGAAATGGAGGCCAGAGCGTGCCAGTGATCCGGAGTGACGACGACGACCGCATCGACATCCTTGCGGTCCAGGATCTTCCGGTAGTCGCCGTATCCCTCGGCCTTGCCCCCCGCCGCCTGAACCGCGGCGCCGAGGTGATTCCTGTCGACATCGCACACCGCCGCCACCGAAACATCGCTGCGGCCGCGAGCCATCCCCAGAACGGAGCCTCCCCGCCCGCCGACGCCGATGTGGCCGGTCGCGATGCGATTCGCGGCGCCGCCCTCGCCGGTGATCCGCGCGCCCGGCAGCCAGGCGGGCGCCGAGAGGCCCGCAGCGAGGCCCACGGCCCCCGCTGCGGTGCTGGTCAGGAACTCTCTTCGAGAGACTCTTCGCTTCGCCGCCTGCTTCGATTTCATGACGCGATACCTGCTTCTTGATGGACAGGGGGATCCGGGGACTCGCCGATCTGGAGGCCATCTTGATGGCTCGACGGCCGCCGGTCAACCGCCGGAGAGCAGGATCGAGGGATCGTATCGCGCCGGATGGCGGGGATGCGAGCCGGCGGATGCCACCGGCGCTCGCGATGGTACTTCCGGCTCCCGGCGAACGCGGCGAACCAAGGCCTTGGCCGCGCCCGCGCTGGTGATGGTACTTCCGGCTCGCGGCGAAGCAGGGCCTTGAGCGCGCCCGCGGCCGTCACGGCTGCAGGACCGGCTCTCGAGCCTCGCGTCCCGCGCGCGTCTCCGGACTCGCCACCCGGGAGGCCGCCGTGTCGGCCGTGCAGACCTCGAACATGTCCGTGTTGTCCATGATGCCGGAGATGAGCTGCGCGTTCACGCCCCAGGCGTAGAGCGGCACGTTGACGGCGGTGTGACCGGTGGTGCTCCACGTCACGGAGGGATACCGGCCGGCTCCGTTGTCCTCGACGACCTTCAGGCCGCCCGTCTCGTGGTCGGCCGTGACGATGATCAAGGTATCGGTGCGATTCGCGGCCCACTCGACGGCAACCTGCAGGGCTGCGGCGAACTGCAGGGTCTCGTGGACCATGCGCTCGAGCTGATTGTCGTGGCCCGCGTGGTCGATCCGCGCTCCCTCTACCATCAGGAAGAAGCCGTCCGGGTCGCGGTCGAGCACCTCGATCGCCTTGGCGACCATCTCGCTCAGATGCGGATACGGATAGTCCTCGCCACTCTTGATGGAATCGTGCTCGTACGGGAGGTGATCCTCCCCGAACAGGGCCGAGACGCGGGCGCCGGGCGTCCGAGCATCGAGGGCGGAGAAGCCGGCGGCATCGACCGCCACCGCGTAGCCGGCCGCCTGCGCCGCCTCCACCGTCAGCCCCTGCCCGCCGCCGCCGAAGAGCACGTCGGGCCGCGTCTGGTCGAGGTAATCGCCGGCGATATCGTCGAGATGGTTGCGGCTCGCCGCGTGGGCGCCGAACGTCGCCGGCGTGGCGTGGGTCAGGTAGGCGGTCGTGACGAGACCTGTCATCTTGCCCATCTGCTGGGCGTGCTCGAGCAGGGTGAGCAGCTCGGCCCCTGCGCCGGGGATCTCCTGGCTGATCACGCCGTTGTTCACCTTGATGCCCGTGGCGAGAGCGGTGCCGCCGGCGCCGGAGTCGGTCACCGCGTTGTCGGCGGCGTAGGTCCGGCACTCCGCTCGATGGGGCAGGAGCTCGAAGGAGAGCGGCTCCCCCGCGTACGAGCGCGCGGCCTTGACCTGCTCGAAGCCCATGCCGTCTCCGATGAAGAAGAAGACGACCCTCGGCGGGGCGGCGGCCAGAGGCGCGGACGCGGCGAGGAGAAGCGCGGCGATCCAGGCGCTGAGTGCTCTCGGAAAACCTCGGCTGTCCATCCAGATCTCCTTTCAGGTCCCCCTGCCCGCTCCTTCGAGCAACGGGCCTGCCGCGGGGTTCAGATCCTTCATGCCTCAGGGCATCGGGACTTCCTTACGCAGGAAGGATAAGGCGCTTCGGGGAGAGTTCAACTCGCCATCGCGGCCGATTTCTACCCTCGCCCCGGCGCGCATGCGGCGGACCGCGCGGCCGGCGATATCGGATGATGCGCCGGCGCAGGCAGCACCCGCCCGCAGGGAGGATAAGAGCCTATTTCAGTAGACCATCCTGGCTTCGGCCGGCGGGTGCCTAGCCGCTCCGCTCGGGGGCCTCGATCACGTACCAGCTCATCCCCTCGGGCGCGACGCGCACGGGGAGCTCGATGGAGTAGTCCCTGGCGAGCGGATAGAGGCGCGGCTCGCCCTCTCCCTCGCGCACGCGGGCCGACCCTGAGAGGCCGGTGTAGTAGAGGTTCACCCGGATCGTTCTCTCGACGACATGCGAGAGCGGATTGAAGACGACGAGCAGACCGCGCTCCGGGAGGCGCGGATTCGCGTGAAGCATCCAGTCGAGATCGCGGGCGTCGGCACGGCGGCCGTGGATGAGATCGCTCTCGAGGATCGCGCGGTGCTTCTTGTACCAATCGACCCACTTCTTCACGAGGTCGCGCGTCCGCTCGGTGTCGAAGAGGCGAGGCCCCCGGTAGCAGGCCTGCACGCCGAAAGCCAGGTTCGAGCAGAGCATCCGCTCGTAATGCTCGAGGTGCTCGTCGAGCGGCTCGATCGTGGCGGCGGCGCCTCCCCCGTGATATTGCGTCAGCGGAACGAACATCCAGCCCATGCTCGGCGTCTTCTGCCACGTGCCGTCGTAGATATTCTGGCGCGTGTGAATCACCTGCTGCGCGCGCGGCAGCGACCAGTTGGTCTCGCGGTAGCCCATGCCGCACTTCGTCGAGCCGGAGAGATAGTAGTAGTCCGGGACGTTCAGGTAGACGCCGCGCGCCCGGCAGAACTTGTAGAAGTCGGTGATGATCCGCCACTGCACCCAGCGCGAGTCGTTCGCTCCTTTCTGGAGAGGCGGCCGCGCCGCCGCATCGAGATCGCCCGGATACGAGCCGTCGTGCTCGAGCAGCGAGAACCCGGTCGTCTCGAAGAACCGGTACAGCTTGCGGAAGTAGGCCTGTCCCCAGCCGGAGGCGAGCGCGGGACAAAAGCCGAACGTCCCGCCGCCAGGCCGGCCGGTGACGGGATCGATGCAGTTGTCCTCGGGCGGATCGATGCGCCGGCTGGCGAGGAGCGAGTACCCGCCGATCTCGATGCCTTTCGACCGGGCGTAGTCGGCGTACATCTTCATCTGGTCGAGATACTCCGGTCTCTCGTCCTCGATGTTGAATCCGCTGCCGAAGGTGAGAATCACCATCTCGAAGCCCACCTCGGCGCACTGGTCGATCGCGCTCTTGACCGTGTTCCAGTCGGCGTACCGGACGTGCATCATGAGCGGGTTTTCCGTGACCCATGGAGCGACAGTGCGGTACATGCGGCGCAGAGCCAAACCCTGGCGCTCTCGATCCGTCGAGTCGTAGGGGAGGACGAAGGCGCGGAAGCTCTCGAATGTTCCCCCCGGCGGCACGTCCTGCTCGGGCCCGATGGTCGGGCGCACCTCGAGAAGGCACGGCGTGTTCTTGAGGTAGTTGACCTGAGTTTGGTATTCGGGATCGGGCACCCAGTGAACGCCGAGGCGGCACGACTGGGCCGGCGTGAAGCCTCCGAACGCGTAGTCGGTCTCCACGTGGATGTTGGGGATGGGGAATCCGACGTTGCGGTCCTCGACGGCGTGCGCGAACTCGACGGCGGCGAGGATCTCGCTCGTGAAGCTGTTCAGCGTGATGGAGCGGGTCGTCGGGTTGTGCAGCCGGATCCACTTCGAGTAGCAAGGGATGCCATCGTAGAGCTCGTAATGGACCGAGACGCGCAGCTGCGCGAGATCCTCCGCTCTCGGCCGCCGCACTTCGGCGAGCCGCTCCGAAGCGACCTCGGACAGCCGGTAGTCCATGCGGAGCTGGACGCCCCCCGGCGGCCAGCGGACATCCGGAGCGTGATGCCGAACCCGCTTCCACTCCATCCGCGCCTCGGGCTTGCCTGTCTCGTATCCCACGAAGCGAAACGCCGCCGGATCCGCCTCGAGGCCCGCCAGCCACTCCGGCTTGAGATAGGCGTAGTTCGGCTGACCTCGCAGGCCTCCGACCTCGAACCGCACCCCGTCGATCTCCACGACCGCCTCCGGCTTCACGCCGCGCAGCAGCGCCTCGCCGCTCGTGAGCTGATCGAGGCCCACGGTGGCCGCGTTGGGAGAGAGACGAAACACGCGGCGGATCAGGCCGTTGGTGAGGACGATCTCGGCGCCATCATCGCTCTCGATCACGCGGGCCGCATAGGGCGCGGGATCGATGAGCCAGTCCGGAGCCGCATCACCATCGCCGCGGGCGAGCCCGGCGAGGAGACCGCCGGCGGCCAGCGACACCATCGCGAGTCTCGAGAATCCTGATGGACTCATGCATTCCTCCTGATCCTGCGCGCAGGCGGCGGTTCGGCATCACCCATCCCACCCGCGACGCGGCC
>JAFGKN010000332.1 GCA_016928605.1 Planctomycetota bacterium
CTCGTAGCGGCGCGCCAGCCAGAAGAGGGCCGCCTCCGGCCCGCGCCCGGCCCCGCCGTCTGCGTAGTTGAAGAAGAGCCCCGACGGACCGAACATCAGGCTCGGATACTGGCCGGTCTCGCTGAAGCCGGGCGCCCCGCTCAGGCCGAAGTCGGTTCCGAGCACGCTCTCGAGGAGGGCGAGCAGGAACACGTTGTAGCTCGTGCCGTACGCCCAGTACCCCGGCCCCTCCGGATAGCTGCCCTTCGGAGCGTAAGCCGCCATGGAATGGGTCACGTTGTGAAGCGCGTTGTGGACGGTGCGCGCCGCCAGGTCCGGCTCGTCCTCGAGCACCGCCAGCGCGCCCGCGCAGAGACCGCCGTGGCAGACCTGTCCCCAGTTGTTCCGGGCCTTCACCCAGCCGCGGTGGCGCGTCTCGAAGGGGAGCTCGACTCCCTTGCCGATGATGGCCGCACGGATCTCGCGGCGGCTCTCGTCATCGAGTGCGTCGTGGAGCCAGTCGTAGCCGATCGCGAGGGCGAAGGTCATCTCCGCGACATCGAGGAAGTGGCTCGGGTTCCAGTCGCTGAACCGGGCCGCGGCGAGCATCTCCTCCCGGCCCCGGCGCGCGTACTTCTCCCGGCCGCTCAGCTGGTAGGCCATCGCCAGCGTTGTCATGCGCATCACGCAGCGGCGGGACTCGCCGAGAAGACGGCGCCCCTCGAGCTTTCTCTCCACGGGCGGCGCGTCCTCGAGCCAGTCCGCCATCTGGATCACCGATCGCGCCAGTGCCTTGCGCGCGGGATCCTTCTCGATCGCCTCGCGCAGCGCGGCCAGCTCCTCCCGCGAGGCCAGGAGGCGGGGATGGTCCTTCGGAGCTTTATCGATCCGCTCGCGGACCTCCTCGAGGGAGTGCCGGGGGGGATAGCCGGATCCGGAAGCCGTCTCCGACGCTCGAAGCCCCGCGGACGACCCGCCGGCCGCGATCAGGACGGCGGCCGCGAGGATCCGCAGGGATTTCGCTCTTCCAGGCAGGGCGCAGCCGCTCATGAGGTACCTCCTCGAGTCCATCGTCTCTTCGATGATCCGCGCGGCGCGGGCCATCCGGGCCGCGGCTCCATCGTGAGCGCAGCGGAGGGGAAGTCAACCCGCCGCGCGCGCAGTCGGCCTCTCCGCGCGCCGGCGCCACCGAGGCGCGCGACTTCCGGATGGCTCGCCGCGGTGACTCCGGTGGCCGCCTTGCGGGAACGAGCCCGCATCGGGGTCAGATCGGGAGCTGATCGCCGGTCGCTTCGCCCGTCATCTCACGGGCCGGACGCGCCCCACGAGGACGGTCGCGGCGTCCTCGCCGTCGCGCGCGTCGACGTGGAGGATGGCGCTCCGGCCCGGAGGCACTTCGACCTCCGCCGACCAGCACTGGACGTCCTGGGAGGGAAGCGTGAGCGTCACTTCCTTGATCCGCCACAGGTGGTTCACGGCTGCGCTGGCTGATCCGCCCCTGGAGGAAACGGCGGCCCCGGAAGTGGTGCCCGTGGGCTCGAGCGTCGGCAACGCCGCCACCACCGCGCGCTCCTCGATGATCCTCGTGCGGAGGCCGCCGACGGTGAGGCGCAGGCGCGAGGGGTCCGCGGTCGGCGCGGCCTGGAGCCAGAGCTCAGTGCCGTCGCCAGCGGAGCGGACTATCGGGTCCGAGACCTGGATGATCGCGAAGCCCGTCCCCCCGGAGACCTGTTCCACGTCGACGGCGAAGCTCTTGACGGTCGCCCCGAAGAGCCCCAGCGCCTGTCCGGCCGCGCCGACGACCGTGTACCGGTCCACTCGGGCCTCGCTCGAGCCCGCCGCCTTCTCCCATCCTTCCGGGAGCAACGAGCCGTCCTCGGTGCGCTCGAGCAGGTCCACGACCTCCGCGCGAGGGAGCTTCCACACGCCGACCTCGATCGCCACCAGGCGGCAGACCTCCTCCAGCTCGCCGGAGAGGAAGGCCCCGAGCCTGATATCGTCGCTGCCGGAGACGACGAGCCGCGCCCGGTCGAGGGAGAGGTGCCCCTCGATGCCCTCGGCCGCGAGCCGCGCCCTGAGCAAGTCGAGGTCGCAGGGGAGGCGCGGGACGTTGCTCCAGAAGCTCGAGCTCTCGAGCCGTCCGGGCCAGTTCCTCCCGGATTGGCGGATGAGGAGCGTGAGATCGTGCGACGAGATCGGCGATCGCGTCTTCCCCGCCGGCGGCTTCCGGACCCGCGCGCGCACGAGCGCCACGAGGCCGTCCTCCGCTACGATGGAGCCCGCGACGAGGACCTGCCCGGGCTCGAGCACCGCCGAGGTCGAGATCCATCGCTTCCGGGTCGCGGAGAAGTCCAGCTCGCCCCAGTCGACTCCGACCTTCTTCTGCTCGGCGTCGACGAGGAGACGCCCCAGGGAGAGGTCGACCCACACAGCCTCCGCTCCGGGAAGCAGGATCGGGCAGGCCATGAGGTAGTCTCCGGCGAAGGGCGCCTCGATCACAGGGTTGTTGACCGGGATCACTCCGGTCTGGTTCACCTCGCTGTCGACGACGAGCGGCCGGATGGCCCGCGACCCCGTGAGGACGGGCTGACCGCTGCGGGCGACGGCCGAGAGGAGCCGCGAGCGCGGGTCGAGAAGCGCCTTTCGGAAAACTCCCTCAGGTAGGAAGGGCCCATCGGAAGTCCAGGTCGGGGCGATCTCCGAGAGCGCCTCCGGGGAGAGGAGGATGCCTTCGATCGCGATCTGCGTCTGCGCCTCTCTCTCGAGGTCGGCGAGGAAGGACTCGACGATCTTGAGGGCATCGCCACTGGCCTGCACCCGGAGGCGCGGCCACTCGAGCGAGCACTCCGCCGCCTCGAAGCCCAGCGCCTGGAGGTGCTCGAGCATGGTCCGCGCGAGGTTCTCTCCCTCGATCAGGCTCCAGCACCCGGGCGACTCCACTAGTAGATCGCCCTCGCCGCGTGTACCGCCTCGAGCCCAGGGCAGGAAGAAGCACTCGGGCCGCTCCTCGATCGTCCCGTCGAAGAACGTGTTAGCGAAATCCTCGTCCCTCCTCGTCGACCCCACGTAGTAGAGGTGGTGAGGGTTACCCAGCACGTCTTCGATGCTGTAGCCCTCGAAGATGAGCGCCCGGTCTCCCGGCCCTCCGGGAAGCTCCGCGACCGGGAGCGTGCGGACGATGTCGCGCACGTCGAACGTGCGGGTGACGAGCCCCTCACCGGCGTGGGCCGGAGTCCGGCACACAGCCGAGAATCCGGTCGCGACCGAGGCGAGGACGAAGGCGGAGATGGTCATGCCTCTCATGGAAAGCTCCTTCCGTGGTTCGGGTCGTTCCCTTCTCAAGTTCTCGTCTCCTCAGCCAGCCAGCGCCGCCAGGCTTCCGGTCTCGGGCCGAGGTCCCTCTTCGCCGCGCGCGAGAGGTAGTGCCGCGCCACGTCGCGGCAGCCGGGATCCTCGAGCGCGCGCACCATGGAGGCGAGGGCCGTTTCGGTCCGGATGTCGAAGAGGGCCCTGAGGGCCAGGACGCGCCGCGGGCTCTCCGAAGCGGAGAGGTAGGCCGAGATCTCCGCCTCGCGCTCCCGGATGGCCGCGTCGATCTCGCTCGCCAGAGCCGGGAAGAGGAGCTCGCCGGCGCCTCGCGTACCTTCAGCCGCCGCGAGGAGCGCCTCGAGCGCGTCGCGTCCGGGGATCTTCCGGAGCGCCGCCGCGGCCGCCTCGCCCCGCTCGTCGCCCAGGAGGACGAGGCGCCTCAGGAGCGGGACCGCCCGCGTCTCCCTCAGCTCGCCCGCCGTCCAGATCGCCGCAGGGATCGGTCCGACCGCCTCGAGCGTCGCCTCGACGAGGGGCCACGCGCGAGCGCGATCCATCCCTCCGAGCGCCCAGAGGAAGTCCTCGGTGAATCCGGGGCTCCGGCGCTCGAGGGCACCGAGCGCGCCGCGACGCACGTCGTGGACGAGCGTCCTCGTGGTCGGCTCGTCGAGCTCGGGGAGCGCTCCGGCGAGGAACGCCCCGAGCGCGTCCGTCCCGGGCCCGCCGGCCTCGCGCTCCGAGGCCCGCGCAGCGAGGGCGTCCCTCCAGAGCTCGCGGGCTCGCGCGCGCGGGGAGATCCTGACGGGACTCGCCGCCAGGGACGCCTCGGAAGGGGCGGCGGGGATGGTCCGAGCTGTGGATCCGGCGGCGGATCGCGCCGGCGGCTCGCCGGTGGATGCGGCCGGCACCGGGGTCGGCGCGACGATGTCGCTCTCCGGCGATGGGGCCCGCCGGGACGCGTCCGGCCAGGGCGCGCGCCAAAGGGCGAGGCCGATCAGAGCGCAAGCCGAAACACTGATGCCTGCGCACCTCGCCGCGAGGATCCGGCGGCGCCGGCGGGCGATGCGCCCGAGCACGGTTTGCGCGATGCGGTCGACTATGGCGTCGTCAGGTTCGGGGGGCATCGCGTCTCTCCGCTCCGGGGCCTTCCTCTGCGACTCCGCGGACACCGAGGAGCGACCGGAGCTTCCTCCTCGCGTGCCACAGGTTCGCCTTCACGCGCTCGGCCGTGGTGCCGAGCGCCTTGGCGATCTCGGCGACCGAGAGGTCGCCCTCGAGTCGGAGGGACATCACCGCCCGCTGGCCCGGGGGCAGGGCGGCGAGCGCCCGATCCACGCCCTCGCGCAGCTCCGCCGCCTCGGCGCGTGCTGCGGGATCGAACGCCGCCAGCGCTTCGGGCTCGCCGGCGTCCGGCTCTCCGCGAGCTGCCCCCGTCTCCCGCGCGTCCTCCAGGAAGAGCTGCTTGCGGGTCTTGCGCCGGAGCGAGTCCTTCCAGACGTTGAGGAGGATGCGGCGAAACCATGGCACGGCCGCGCCGGGATCCCGGAGCTTCCCGAGCCTCACCCATCCTCTGTACAGCGCCTCGCTCACGAGGTCCTCCGCGTCCTGGGTGTCGCCCGCGAGCCTTCGCGCGAGGGCGAGAAGCGGCGGCACGAGCCCCCTCAGGAGCGCCTCGAGGGCTTCCGGACAGCCGCGCCGTGCCTTCTCTACGGTCTCGGGGTCCACCGAGCCTCGTCCTGGGTCCGTGTCTTCCCTCCATCCATCAGACGGGAGGGGGCCGGGAGAAGTAAAAGGGAAGCAGCCGTTCGCGCCTCCGCGCCGCGCCGGGCTCGAGGGCCGCACCGACAGCCTGGGGCCAGAGGCGACGTGCGGATCACCCGCCGGGCTCCTGCGGCGTGGTGAGCTGTCGGGCGGGCGACTCAGCGGTTGCCTCGAGTCCTCGCTTCCCCGTCGATCCGCGCGGCGCGGGCCATGCAGGCCACCGCTCCATCGTGAGCGCCCCGGAGGGGAAGTCAACCGGCCGCGCGCGAGACTTCGGGCCGCCGACTCCGCCGCGACGCGCGCTGCGAGGGGGTGGCGGCTCGAGCACCAGCCTCCAGTGCCTGTGGAGCTGACTTCTCTCTCCTCTCTTCTCTCTATCTCCATCTACCGCCGAGCCAGAGTCGCTCCGAATCTCCAGGCATCCAGGCCACTCTGCTCTCCCTCACGTTCCGCTTCCTGTATTCCTGCTCCAGGCATCCCTCATCGTCTCAGGGTGCCGCCCCGCGGCATGAGGACCGCATCGCGGCTTTCCTGTATCGTTGATCACCCATCGCAGAGGATTCGTCGCGGCACGTCCCATGGGAGAGGGGCACGACGGGGCAAGTCTGGTATCATGATCGACCTTCCAGGAATCGCAGTGGAGGAATCGATCATGATGCATCGCCGGCTCGGAAGACTCTGGTTCTTCGTTCTGTGCGGCGGGCTGCTCGGCCCGGATCTCGCGGGCGCGAAGGATCTCGACGACGATTTCCAGGTGCTCGCGTGCGTCTCGCCGGACCGCCCGGAGGACTACGCGGCGACGACGCCCTCGTGGGCACCGATGGATGAATTCCTC
>JAFGKN010000032.1 GCA_016928605.1 Planctomycetota bacterium
GAGGCAGAGGCAGAGGCGGAGGCAGAGGCGGAGGCAGAGGCGGAGGCAGAGGCAGAGGCAGAGGCAGAGACCGCAAACGCAACCGCAGCGGCAGCCGTAACCGCAGGGGCAGCGGCAGCCGTAACCGCAGCGGCAGCCGCACCCGCAGCCGCACCCGCAGCCGCGTCGGTCTCGGCCAGGGTCTCGGTCTCGGGACCGCTACTTCTGGAGGATCATGCCCGCGGCGACCGTGGCGTTGGTCAGGTCGTCGATGAGGATCACGCTGCCCGTCATCCGGTTGCGCTCGTAGGTGTCGACGAAGAGGGGGCTCGATGTGCGGATGCCGATGCGGGCGATGTCGTTCAGCCGGACCTCGCGATCGTCCTCGATCTTGTGGAGGGTGTTGATGTCGACCTTGTAGCGGACATCCTTCACGAGGCACTTCACCTCGCGCGTCGTGTGCCGGAGGGTGTACTTGCCGCGAGGGCGGAGCTGGGTCGATTCGGAGAACCAGCAGACCATCAGCTCCAGGTCCTGCAGGACCTTGGGCATGTTCTTCGGCTTGGCGATCATGTCGCCCCGGCTGAGGTCGAGCTCGTTCTCGAGCGTCACGGTGACGGACATCGGCGAGAAGGCCTCTTCGATCTCGCGGTCGTGGAAGTGGATGGAACGGATCCGCGTGGTGAATCCGGAGGGGAGCAGCAGGACCTCGTCGCCCTTCTTGAAGACGCCGCCCGAGACGCGGCCAGCGTAGCCGCGGAAGTCGTGGAACTCGTTCGACTGGGGGCGGACCACCCACTGGACCGGAAAGCGGGGATCCACGTGGTTGTAGTCGCTTCCGACGTAGACCGTCTCGAGCGCATAGATGAGCGGCATGCCGCGGTACCACGGCATGTTCGCGGACTTCTCCACGACGTTGTCGCCGTGCAGCGCGCTGATGGGGATGAACTGGAGGTCGGCGATGTCGAGCCGGGAGGCGAAGTCCTTGAAGTCGCTGACCGCCTTGTCGAAGACATCCTCGCGGTAGCCGACGAGGTCCATCTTGTTGACGCAGATGATCAGATGCTTGATGCCGAGGAGCGAGGCGATGAAGGAGTGGCGGCAGGTCTGCTCGAGGATCCCCTTGCGGGCATCGACGAGGAGGAGGGCGAGGTTGGCGGTCGACGCGCCCGTGACCATGTTCCGCGTGTACTGCACATGCCCCGGCGTGTCGGCGATGATGAACTTCCGCCGCGGAGTGGCGAAGTACCGGTACGCCACGTCGATCGTGATGCCCTGCTCGCGCTCGGCGCGCAGACCGTCGGTGAGGAGAGCGAGGTCGACGTAGTGGTCCCCGCGCTCGAGGCTGGCGCGCTCCACCGCCGCGAGCTGGTCCTCGAAGATCGTCTTGGTGTCGTAGAGGAGGCGGCCGATGAGGGTGCTCTTGCCGTCGTCGACGCTGCCCGCGGTCGTGAACCGCAGCAGGTCCATGTGGAGGTAATCGCTGGTCTCGCTCACGTTCTCTCCGCCGCCCGTCTCAGAAGTAACCCTCGACCTTGCGGTCCTCCATGGAAGTCTCGGACCTTCGGTCGTCGGCCCGGCCTCCGCGCTCCGTCACGCGCGCCGCCGCCACCTCGCGGATGATGTCCTCCACGCTCGAGGCGGAGGACTCGAGGCCGCCGGTGCACGTCATGTCGCCCACCGTCCGGAAGCGGACGAGATTTCTCTCCCACGTCTCGCCCGGCAGCAGCTGGATGCAGTCCGACCTCGCGAGCAGCATCCCGTCGCGCCGGACCACATCGCGCTCGTGGGCGAAGTAGATGCAGGGGATCTCCAGCCTCTCCGCCGCGATGTACTGCCAGACGTCGAGCTCCGTCCAGTTGCTGAGGGGAAAGACGCGGAAGTGCTCGCCGAATCGCTTCCTGCCGTTGAACAGGTTCCAGAGCTCCGGCCTCTGGTTCTTCGGATCCCACTGGCCAAACTCGTTGCGGTGGGAGAAGAACCTCTCCTTGGCGCGCGCCTTCTCCTCGTCGCGCCGGCCGCCGCCGAGGGCAGCGTCGAACTGGAGCTCCTCGATGGCGTCGAGGAGCGTCACCGTCTGCAGCGTGTTCCGGCTCGAGTTGGGGCCCTTCTCCTCCGCCACCCGTCCCCTGTCGATCGAGTCCTGCACCTTCCGGACCACGAGCCGCGCTCCCACCCTCTCGGCGAAACGGTCCCGGAACTCGAGGGTCTCCGGGAAGTTGTGGCCGGTGTCGATGTGGAGGATCGGGAAGGGGAGCCTCGCGGGGTAGAAGGCCTTGACGGACAGGTGGGTGAGGACGATGGAGTCCTTGCCCCCCGAGAAGAGCAGGACGGGCCTCTCGAACTGCGCCGCGGCCTCGCGGATGACGAAGATCGCCTCCGATTCCAGATGGCTGAGGTGGGGGAGGATGTAGGTGCGCATGAGTCTCCTGGGCGGCGGTTCAGCGGGCGGGCGGCCGCGCGATCCGGGGCCGGACGAAATCGTGGAGGGCGGTGAGAGATGACTGGACGTCCTGCGTCTCGGTGTCGATCGCCAGGTCCGGCGGCGCGAGCGGCGGCTCGAAGCTCGAGTCCCTCCCCGTGAAGTCCTTGACGAGCCCCGCCTCAGCCCTCGCGTAGAGCCCCTTGACGTCCCGCCGGAGGCAGGTCTCGTAGGAGCACTCGAGGTACACCTCGATGAAGTCCTGCGCTCCGATGATCTCCCGCGCCATGGCGCGCAGCCGGTTGCGGGGCGTGATGAAGGAGCTGATGACGATCACGCCGCTGTCGACGAAGAGCTTCGCCACCTCTGCGACGCGGCGAATGTTCTCCTCGCGGTCGGCATCCGAGAATCCGAGATCGCGGTTGAGGCCGAGCCGGACGCCGTCCCCGTCGAGGATCCGCACGACGCGCTTCTCCGCTCGGAGCCGCTCGGCGAGCCCGACGGCCAGCGTGGTCTTGCCCGACCCGGAGAGGCCGTAGAGCCAGACGGCGCGGGCCGTCTGCGCGAGGATCGCCTCGTTCGCGCTGCGCTCGAGATCCGGGTCGAAGGTCGGGTGAGTCTCCTGCACAGTCTCCTCGTAGGGTAGCTCCTGTCGACGCGACGGCACCCCCCGGCCTCCGCGGCCGGAGAACGCCCTATTTAAGGCTCGCCGCACATGAAGTCAATGCGCCGGACCGCCCGCGGGAACCGCCGCTCTTCCTCGCGCGGCTCGGCACGCGCCCGGCGAAGAGAGCCGGCCGGTCACCGCGGAGCCGTCGCCTGCGCGCGGCTCGGCTCGAGCTGATCGTAGGTTCGTCTCCCGGCGGCGATTCGATTCTCGTCATCTGCAGGGACGCCCGCGAGGGCCGGACGATTCACTGCGCTCGGGCGGGCGCGGCGAGGAAGCGGAGGCCGGCGGGCCGGGGATGCCGCGCGGAGACGGCTACCCCTCGCCATACCGGCCGTGCTCCTCTGCGATCTCGACCAGCATCTCGAGCTTGAACGGCTCCACGCGCGGAGCCACCGCGCACGCGGTGCTGAGGATGTACCCGCCGCCCGGCTTGCCCGCCTCGAGCGTGAAGAGAGCGCGGCGGCGCGCGTCCTCGGGGCCATCGTCGAGCAGCGCCACGGAGTCGATGTTCCCCTTGATGAACAGGCGTCCGCCGATGCGCGTCTTGGCCTCGCCGAGCGGAGTGTCGCCCAGCGGCGGCGGATCGAGCGTGTCGACGCCATCGGTGCGAGTCTCGGCGAGCAGCTCGAGCCGGTCCCGCAGCCTGCCGCAGGTGTGGGTGTAGACCGGCAGGCCGGGAAACGCGGCGTGGAGGGCGTCGACGACCTTCCGCTCGGCGGGGACCACGAAGCGCCGGTACATCTCCGTGGAGATGAAGCCGGCGCCTGCGAATGCGGACGAGATCAGCACCGCGTCGACGTCGCGGCGGGCCTGGAAGAGGCCCCAGGCGACGGCGGCGTCGGCCAGCCGGTCGAGGATCGCGAGCGCGCGCGCCGGATCCGAGAGCAGGCCCACGAGCGCCTCCTGGTATCCGAAGAGCTCTGCGAAGTGAGTGAACGGCGAGAAGACCTCCCCGTGGATGGAGACGCTGCCTCCGGCGGCCTCGCGTACGAGATCGATCGTGCGGCCGAAGTGCTCCGGGGGATCGAGGAGAAGGCCGGCGGCCTCGCGCGCGATCCGCGGCGTGTGGTAGACGCCCCAGGTGTAGGCCGGCCACTCATCCAGCCGCGCGACGTCCCGGTCTGGATCGAAGCTCTCGAAGGGAGGGCGCCCCGGCGCGGAGGGCTCGTGCCGCGGGTTGTCGTCGCACGGCACGCGCGTCCTCGATCCGTCCCTCCACTCGATCAGCTCTCCTTCACCCGCGCGCGAGATCGAGGCCACGTCCCGCTCCCAGCCGGGGTCGCGGCCGGGGATGTTGATCAGGATGCCGTCGAAGCGGTAGCGGGCGCACAGGGCGAGCAGCGCCTCGGCGAATCCCTCGCTCGTGAACCAGATGCGGTGGGGGGGAAGGCCGGTGTTCAGGAAGTAGTGGCCGAGCGATAGCTGGCACATCACGGGGACGCGGTCGGGGATCCCGCGGCGCATCGCGATGTGCATCCGCTGGCGGCTCGTCATGGCGCTTGTCCTTTCTCGCCCTGGCGGGAATGATACGCGAGGTGCGGCGACGGCGCCCAGCGAGAATCGACCTGGAGAATGGAACCGAGGAGGACGGCCAGCATGACGCTCATGGATGAACAGGCTAGAAACGACGCTCGCCCCCAGCCACGAGGGCGAGGTCGCTGGCGCCGTCGCCTCACCACGGCAGGGATTCTCGCGCTCGGGGCGGGGTCGATGCTCTGGACGCTCTGCCCACCGCCGGCGGGCGTCGTGGACGCGGTCTACTCGCGGACCGTCTACCGGTTGCTGGCGGCGGTGCTCGTGCCGGTGGGGGACCTGGTCCCCTTCTCGCTGAGCCTGCTGGCTCTGCTGCTCTTCACCCTCCTCCTCCCTGGGCTGCTCCTCTGGCGCGCCCTCCGCCTCTGGAGGGAGAAAGCGGATCGTGCCGTGCGAACGTGGTGCGCCTTCGCGGCGCGGACGGCCATCGTCTGGGTGGTCGTCGGCTACAGCGGCTTCCTCCTTCTCTGGGGAGGTAATTACCAGCGGCTGCCGATCGAGGAGACGCTGGCGCTCGGAGATGAGCCGGTCGAGGCTGCGGATCTCGAAGCGCTGGCCGAGGACTTCGTCACGGTCCTGGAGACGGAGGCCCTTGCCCCCCAGAAGCCGGATGTCGACGGAGCCCTCCTCGCCGTGAGGGACTCGCTCGCCCGTCGCATCGACCAGTGGTACGGAGCGGCGCCGCGCATCCCGCGCCGCGTCAAGACGCTGCCACGGGGCTGGCTCCTCACCTTCGGAACGTCGGGAGTGACGCTGATTCCCTTCCTCGAGGCGCACGTCGATGGAGCGTTGCCCGATCCCCTCCTCGTCGCGGTGGCCGCCCACGAGCTGGCGCACTCGGCCGGTCTCGCGCGCGAGTCGGACGCGGAGCTGGCCGGCCTTCTGGCGGCGTGGACGTCGGGGAATGCCTTCGCCCGCTACGCCGCCGCGCTGATCGGTTACTCCCGCTGTTGCTGGCAGCTTTCGAGCGAGGTCACGAGGCGACTCACCCCGCGCGTCCCCGATCGCGCCAAGGAGGATCTCGCTGCGATGGTGCGGATCACTCAGACCTACCGGATCCCGAGTCTCTCCCGCCTTCAGAGCAAGGTCTACGATATCTACCTGCGCTCGCAGAAGGTGGAGGACGGCATCCGCAACTACTCGAAAGCGGTGACCCTGCTCGCCCGCGCCCGCCGGAGAGGTCTCCTCGACGGAGGGGGACCGCCGGGAGAGTGAGCCACCTGGAGAAAGACGCCGGCAGCCGGCGGCACCGGGAGAGCAGGGTGCGAGAGCCGGGACTCGAACCCGGACCCCTTGCGGGACAAGATCCTAAGTCTTGCGCGTCTGCCAGTTCCGCCACTCTCGCGAGATCGGCGAACGCGGCGATTGTACTCGGACCCGCCGCGGATGCCACGGCTCACTTGGTCTGCGTCGTGAGGACGATCTTGAACTCCCCGCTGGCATCGGGGCTGTGGAGGTGCACGCAGAACTGCAGCGTGCCCTTCTGCTCGGCCTTCCCCTCGAAGGTTCCGTCGAGGACGATCCAGGGCGAGCTGCTCCCGATCCGCCACTGGAGGCATCCCATCCTGCGGCCGTTCCAGGTGTGATTGCTGATGCCCCCCGGCCCGAAGGTCTGCCCGCCGTAGGTCATCGTGCCCGAGGGCTCCAGCTTGATCTTCTGGTTCTTTTTCACCTCGAACTTGGTATCGAGCGGAGTCGCCTGCTCGATCTGCTGGACGCCGACCTTCCAGACCTTACGGATGTCGATCTCGCGGTAGGTGACGTGCAGCACATCCCGCGTCGGAATCGCCAGGACTCCCGTGAGCGTCTCGATCCGGATCTCATCGAGCTCGACGCGGCCGCGGATTGTGAACCGCTCCGTGATGACCTCGTCCTGCTCGCGCAGATGAGCTTCCTCCACGCCGGAGGCGACCTCCTGGAGGAGCGCGTCGAGGAGCTTCCTGCGATCCTCGTCGTCCTCCCCGTCGCGGGCCTCGAGGAGGGGGCCGTAGGCCGCGATGCCGAACCTTGCGATCTCGCTCCGCGCGGCGGCGAGGCGGGCCGAGCCTCGCTCATCCGTGCCCCCGAGGATCTCGAGGAGGCTCTCGAGGCGCTGGCGCTCATCTGCCGCGAGGGTGGGCCGCATGCGGATCTTCACGATCTCCGAGAACGGTACTTCCAGCACGCCGTAGCGCGTGCGGACGGTCACCCGGGGCGTGACGACCTTCCCGACGGCCGCCTGGCCGTGGACGAGCCCCACCGTCGCCTTGCGATCCTCGCGTCGGGCCTCTGCGCTCGGCCGCTCCTCGGACTGGCCCCAGCCGCAGCACAGGAGCACCGCCAGGGACGCGGCGAGCGAGGCAGCGCGTCCCGGCGAACGCTCGGCTCCCGGGTCGGCCGGCCGGTGACTCGTCGGCATGGCATGTACCTCCTCGGGTGTCCTCATCGCATCGAAGTCGGGCAAAGATCGGGTCTCGGTCGCAGTTCTTCGACCCGCCTGATGGTAGGCCCGAACCGAGCCGCTCGCAAGGCGGAGGGGGGCGCTCCACTCCCGAAAGTCTCGATCGAGAGGCTGTGATTTCAGCCGAGTTGCGGTACCATGGGACCTGAGCCGAGGCCGCGAGTTGCGGTACCATGGGACCTGAGCCGAGGCCGTGTGGATCGTCTCCACCGCCGCTACGAGCAGCCTGAAGAGCACGGCTTCAGCGCGTTGTGTCGAGAGGGCCGTCCGGCGGAGGAGCCCCCAACGCAGCAGTGGTGTCGCCGCAGCGCCGGAACCACCCATGAGCCAGAGTGTTATCCTCCGAAGACACCCGACCTCCGAGCGAGCTGCGTTGGCGGGCTTCGCGCGGATCTCGGGGCAGGTCCTGGAGATTCAGCGGTTCATCCGTTCGAAGCCCGAGGCGACCCACCGCGAGATCGTGCTCAGCCTCTGCCGCCTCTGGAACTGGCGCTACATGACCGGAGAACTCCGGCTCGCGGCCTGCCGCCACCTTCTCCACGCGCTCCACGATCGGGGCCATATCGAGCTGCCGCCCATGGACCTTCGCGAGCGCTCCTCGTGGAGGATGCGCCTCGAGCTCGAGGCAGGGCGCTCGATCTCCAGCGGGGCCGCGGAGATCGGTGCTGAGATCGACGGCGCGGCGGCGGGGAGCGTCTCTCCGGCGGCGTGGCCGGAAGCGATGTGCGAAGGTGACGAGATCCGGCCCGAGCGGCTGCTCTTTGACTTCGCCAGCCTCTCGGAGGAGCAGCGGCGGGGCGTCCTCGAGATCCTGCACCGCATCGGCGACCTGGGGCTGCCGGTGATCCTGCGCCAGGCCCTCTCCCGCCACCTCGTCCTGGATCTCTTGGAGATGCTGGGCATGGCTCGCGACGGATCGC
>JAFGKN010000333.1 GCA_016928605.1 Planctomycetota bacterium
CCTCCCCCTCCTCGGCGCCTGATGGGCGCCGGGCGCCTGCGGCGCCTGTTCTTCGTTTCTGAAACACGCCAGTGTCACCCGGATCGCTCCATTTCTGAACCACGCCCGAATTCGACGCCGGGCCGCCGGTCCCGCACCTCCCATGAAAGCCCGAGCGACCGCATCTCTCGGCTCCTCCCGGCTTCACCGAAAGGTCCGCAGGCCCGCGACAGGATCCGGCCGAAACGCGCTCGAGTGGTAAAAAACGCGGGTTTTGGTCAAACCCGAGGCGTACCTCAACCGATATAGCAGGCAGTCTCAACAGGTTGCGCAAAAAAACGACAACCAGCGACCGCCGCGAGGATCCGGCGCCTGGAGCTCCGAAGCTGCGGGGACGGCAGGGCAGGCGGTGGTCAGGTCCGCCCGAGGAGCCTCTCGGGGCTATGGGGAGCCTTCCTGGCAAGGCTCGGAGTACACCCCCCAGCGGGGGGAAGAGATTCAACGGTTTTTGGAGTTTGGACGATGCCTCAGACCCGACGAACGACCCGTGCGACGCGAACGAAAAAGGCGAGCCACCGGCGGACGACCCGCACCCCTGGCACTCGCAAGAGCAACCCGCGCACGAAGACCCACACGCCCGCGCGGAGCGCCTCTCGCAAGAGCACCCCGCGCAAGACGACCCGCACGCCGGGCGCTCGCAAGAGCAACCCGCGCACGAAGACCCACACGCCTGCAAGGAGCGCCTCTCGCAAGAGCACCCCGCGCAAGACGACTCGCACGCCGGCGAAGAACACCTCTCGCAAGAGCACCCCGCGCAAGACGACTCGCACGCCGCGCACCAGCACTGCTCGCAAGGGCGCTTCCCGCAGCGGCCCGACGCGCACGACGACCACGCCGCGCCGCCCTGCCACTCGCAGGTCCGGCTGGCACAAGAAGGTCGCCACACGCCAGACGACTGCCCGCCGGAGTGGACGCTGGGCGAAGTAGGCGCCGCCCCTCCCACGCCGATCATCAGAGTCTTGCTCGACGGCTGAGCCCTCTGCGAGGACTCAGCCGTCTTGCATCCGGCCGGTATTCGCTGGACCGGCACCACGGCGCCGCAGATGGCTCGAGGAACGGAAGAGCCGGATACGGGCTCGGGCACGCCGGGCACCGCATCAGAATCAAAACAAAACGGCCAGCCCCAGGTGAGCTGGCCGTTCCTGCCCTTTCGAGGATCTCCGATCGGGGATCCCCCACGGTCTCCCGTGGATGCTTCAGATGATCTCGTCGACCTTCTTCCCGATGAGATCCTCGAGCTCGCTCAGGAGATCCTCGCTCTCGCTCGGCTTGCGGCGCGAAGGCGAAGCGCTCTCGGCCGCGGCGGCCGACTGCTCCTCGAGCCCCTCGATCTCGTGGAAGCCCGGGATGATCTGCGTGTTTCCGAACTCCTCCGCGCCATCATCCTCGTCCTCGGCCCCCCCGGCCGGTGTCGCGGGAGACCTCTCCACGCCCTGCGGAGCGCGCCTCCTGAGCGGATCCCGGTTGGAGCGGCCAGACCTCGCCTCGGCGCCGAACTCGTTCATCGCCGGGATGACCTGTGTGTTGACGAACTCGTCCTCTTCCTCGCCCTTCTCCGCCAGGTCGTCCGTGTCATCGGAGTCGTCCCACTGCCGGGCTCCGATCACGAGACTCCCGCGTGCTGCACCGCCTACCTTCCTCGCAGACGAGGGCCCGGGCGTGGACTCTGCCTCGGCGAAGGCGCCGTCGGGCAGCTCGAATCCTTGCTCCGGCTCGTGGAAGGTCGTGTCTTCCTCTTCCTCGCTCGTCTCCTCTGCGGAGAGGATGGGCGAGAACTGGTTGGCGCGCCGAACGATGCTCCCCGCGCGCCGCGCGCGCGGAGCGCGCACAGGCGGCTCCCCGCTCGTGTCCGGCTCACGCGTGCACGCGCCCGCCAGCCGAGCCTTGAGCCTCTTGATCTCGGCCTTCAGCCGGCGGCGGCGGCGCCACCTCGTGGGAGTCGTCACGAGCCAGATGCAGCCGAGAAGCATCACGGCCGCGAATCCAGCCACTCCGCAGTCGACGGCATCCCACCTCGCCCGCCGCTGAACCATCGCCTCGACTCGTCCCCAGACGAAGCCGACCGTTTCCATCCAGAGGCCCTTGGGGTCGTTGTAATAGAGCCCGCGGCTCGCGCCTTCGAGGGCCAGCGCCGTGCCCCCTTTGGCCTCGATGTCCCTCTGAAGGCTCTCCGGGAGCTTCGACTTCAGGGCGTTGATCTCGCGGAGCAGCTCGTTCTTCTCGCGGAGCATGCTCTTCGTCTCCCTCTCCAGGGTGACGACCTGATTCTCCAGCTCGCGCTCCCGGTCCCGCGAGAGAGCCGGCTGAGTCGAGCTGCCCTTGAGCGTCGCGAGGACCACCTCGCTGGCCTTCAGCTTGTTGTTGAGCGCCACCAGATCCTCACGCAGCCTGGCGTTCTCGTCGCGGAGCGAGGAGTTGGAGGCCTCGACCCGCTCGGCGCGCGTCGCGGCCTCTCGGCTCTTGAGGCGCAGATCGGCGAGCTCCTCGGCGGTGCTGGACGCCGCCAGCTGCACTTCCTCGAGCTTCTTCCGAAGGTTCTCGTAGGAGCGCTCCCACTCGAGGCTCTTGCCTTCGAGCTTGACGCGGTCCACGGAGAGCTGCTCGTACTTCTCCTTGTACTCCCGCAGCTCCCTCTGGACCGCGGACAGCTGCTGCGCGGAGACCTCGCTCCCTTCGCGGCTCTCCTTCACGGTGCTCTGGAGGGCCGTGAGCTTCTCCCGGGCCTGATTCAGCATCTGCTGCTTGAAGGCGAGATCCTGGTTGAGCCGGCTGATCTCCTCGTCCTTCTGCTGCAAGAGCGGTCCCCCGCCGCAGCCGGCGAGGCAACCGGCGACAGCCGCCACCCAAACCATCTGTAGAGAACGCGAGTATCTCTGCATGAGCTGCTCCCTGGTTTCATCCACCTCCGCTGAGGAGGTGCCGCCGCCCGACGAGCGCGTGGATCGAGGTCACCGTCCCCGGATGGGGACCTCTCGCTTGCCTGCACAAGCTTCGCCCACCCCCTCGAGTCGCAGAAGTATACAACGGAGGAAGGGATCAGCAAGGCGACCCGCGGATAGGAGCCCGAGGCCGCCTGCCCTGGCGCACGCGCGCGGATGCCGGCCCGCGGTGGAACGCTAAAGCGCCGCTCCTCCTCGATTTGGATCGGCTCCCGTCTATCGGCGAAGAAGGCCGCAGAGCACCTGCCTCAGCTCCTCTGCGTACACGCTCCGCTCGTCCGGCGCATCCCCGGGAAAGCTCGCCAGGAAGAGGGCCCCGCGGGGGGAAGGAACGTCGATGGCTATCCGGAAGATCGAGCACGGCCGCTCGGCGCCCCCGGCCTCGACGAGGTTCTCGAAAAGCTCGCCCATGCCCCGTGAGGAGGCGCGGCGGCGCGAGACGTCCCCACCGGCGCTCTCGGGGAGGTGGATCCGGAAACCGTCAGCGGTGCGCTCGGCAGTCAGAGCTCCCCTCGCCCCGAGAAGGCGAACGAAGCTCTCGTGGAGCGCGCGGAGCCGGCCCTCGGTGTCCTGCGAGGATCGCCACGCCCGCCTGAGCTCGAAGAAGAAGAGAAGCCAGGCTCGCTCCTCGCTCAAGGAGGCCTGCTCGCCCCGATCCGGGGCGATCCTCTCCGCGGCTGCGACGAGCCCCAGAGTCTCGAGAAGCGGATGGATGTCATGCACCTCGATCGGGCAGCCCAGTCCCTGGAACGCGCCGGCCCGCAAGGCGCGGCGTCGGGTCTCTTCCGCTCCGGCCCCCACGAACACGACTGGGGTCTCCTCGCCGGACGCCTCGATGCGATCGAGGAGAAGGCGTCCGTCGTCGGCCCACAGGTCCAGCTCGCTGATGACGAGGTCGTGCCGCCGCCAGCGCAGGGCATCGAGCGCGTCGAAGGGATTGCGCCTCAGCGTCGTCTCGAGACCGAGATGCTCGATCTGCCCCTTCAGCTCGAGGGCCGCCTTGCGGTCGCCGGCGAGGATGAGAATCCGCGGGGCGGAAGGGGGAGGGCCTTCCGAGATCCTCGAACATCCCGGCGCCTCCTCGAGCGGCTCGCTCCCCAGCAGGATCTCCAGCTCCTCCGCGCTCAGGACATCCTTCTCGCCTCGCGGCCTCACGCCGGCTCCTCTCCCGGGATCTCCGGACCATCCCGCGGCTCGCTCGACTCGAGCGAGGCATCGGGCCTCGGCCGCCATTCTAGCCGGGAGATCCGCGCTGCGCGATGCGAAAACTCCGGCTCGCGAGGAAGCGGGGCTGTCCGGCCGGGCCAGGAGAGCTCGAACCGCGCCCCGGCCGTCTCACCACGGCCGCGCGCGTCCCCGGCTGGATGCAGAGCGGCCGGCGCTCAGAGCTCGGCCTTCTCCAGAATCTGCGGCGGGACTTCCTCGTAGCCGGCGGGCTCCATCGTGTAGCTCCCGCGGCCGCTGGTGATGTTGCGGAGCGAGGTGGCGTACGCCGCGAGTTCGCTGAGGGGGATCCTGGCGCTCACCCTCTTGTCCCTCCCCTCATCATCGATGCTCGTCACGGTGCCGCGCCGGGAGCTGATGTCGCCCACCACCGCGCCGGTGTGCTCCTCCACAGCCGTGACCACGACGCGCATGATCGGCTCGAGCAGCCTCAGCCCCGCC
This sequence comes from Planctomycetota bacterium, assembly GCA_016928605.1. GTDB lineage: Bacteria > Planctomycetota > UBA8108 > UBA8108 > UBA8108 > JAFGKN01. Next base: position 4,644 of record JAFGKN010000333.1, read on the forward strand.
CTCTCCTCGGCCTGCCGCATCGCCTGGACCCCGCAGGTGTAGAAGGCGATCTGGCTCGAGTCGACGTCGTGCATCTTGCCGTCGAAGCACGTGGCGCGCACGCCCTGGATCCTGGCTCCGCGCCGGCCACCCGACTGGCAGTAGTCCCGTATGCCCTTCTCGAGCGAGACGAGGAACTCGGCCCGGATCTTACCGCCTTTGATCTTGTCGACGAAATCGATCGCCTCGCCTTCGATGGGCTCGAAATCGACATGGGCGACCGCGTACTGGCCGGATCCTCCGGTCTGCTTGATATGGCGGGACTCGATCCTCGCAGGCGCGCGGAGCGTCTGGCGGTAGGCGACGCGAGGCTTGCCGGTCAGGAGCTCCAGGCCGAACTCGTCGCGCAGCCGGTGGGCGATGACCTCCAGGTGGAGCTCTCCCATCCCCGAGATGAGGGTCTGTCCGGTCTCGGGATCCGTGCAGGCGCGGAAGGTCGGATCCTCGCGCGCGATGATGCCGAGAACCTCGCCGAGGCGGTCTCTGTCCTTCGCCGACCGGGGCTCCACGGCGACGGAGATCACCGGCTCGGCGAAGGTCGCCGTCCCGTAGAGGATCGGCGCGCTCTTCTGGCAGAGGCTGTCCCCCGTCGTGCTCTTCTTGAGGCCCATGCACGCGATGATCTGCCCCGCCGATGCCCGCTCGATCGCCTCGCGCGATCCGGCGTGCATGAGGAAGATGCGTCCCACCCGCTCGTGGCGTCCGAGTCGCGGGTTGTAGACCGCCGAGCCCGACTCGATGGCCCCGGAGTAGAGGCGCACGAACGACAGGTCCCCGGTGGAGAAGTGAACGGTCTTGAAGACCATGGCGCCGAGGGGGGCTTCCGGCGACGCCGGGTGAGAGACCGCGTCGCCCGTCGCCGGGCAGCAGCCGGAGACGGCGCCGAGGTCCGCCGGGCTCGGGAGGTAGGCGACGATGGCGTTCAGAAGCGCCGGGATGCCGCGGTTGCGGAGGGCGGCCCCCAGCAGCACCGGCACGAAGCCCTCGTGGATCGCGGCGCGGCGCAGGACCCGCACCACGAGCTCCCGCGGGACATCCATCTCCTCGAGCAGCAACTCGGTGATCTCGTCGGAGTGCATGCTCAGCGCCTCGAGAAG
>JAFGKN010000334.1 GCA_016928605.1 Planctomycetota bacterium
CGGGGCGGCCGGCGGGCCGGAGCCGGCGCAGAGGTTCTTTTCCCGCGTTCCAGTGGTATACGGCGAAGAATCATCACACTATTATCAGAGAAGACAGCTCCTTCCCGGAGCGGGCTCGGCCGGCCAGCGGGGCCCGGCCCGCCGGCGCTCAGGAGGTGCACAAGACATTTCATGAGAGGGCTTTGAACATGATCCACCGCTTGAGAAGAGTCCGCGGCTTCACGCTGCTGGAGCTCATCGTCGTGATCACCATCATCGGGATCCTCGGGACGCTGGTCGTCTACAACGTCTCCGGGGCCCGCCAGAAGGCGAACCGGACGAAGATGGTCAACGACTGCCAGGCGATCTATCGGGCCGCCCAGATGATCGAGAGCATGACGGGCAACATTCCCAGCTCGATCCCCGAGATGGTCAACGCCAAGGACGCCTCGGGGACCACCGTCGCCGGCAGCCTCACGGAGTACCCGCGGGATCCGTTCGGGAACGATTACCTCTTCGAGATCCGCGACGGCAGCCCCGTTGTCACCTGCCTGGGCAAGGACAACGTCGAGGGCGGCGAGGGCGAGAACGAGGATTACCAGTATCCGCCGAGCGACGACGGCTACAGCTACTGACGCCGGGGCTTCCGGCCGCCGGCCGCGGATCCGGGCCGGAGAGTGGAGACCGCCATGCTCGAGCTGCAACGCACCGAGGAGAATCGCCGAGCCGACCGGCGCCCGAGGTCGGGGTGCGCCCTCGCGGGGCGCTCCGGACGCCGCGGGGGCCGCGCGGGGGGCTTCACGTTCCTCGAGCTGATCGCGGTCATCGGGCTCATCGGCATCCTCCTCGGCCTCGCCGTCCTCAACTTCGACGGGCTGATCCCGCGCTACCGCCTCCGGGTGGCCATCCGGCAGCTCGCCAAGGACGTCGAGGCTCAGCGGCTGACGGCCGTCACGCGCGGCGTCTGGGTCGGCGTGCGGTACACGCTCGAGCCCGACGACTCGTACTACCAGCTCATCCCTCCGCCGCCCAAGGAGTACCCCCAGCAGCCGGTCCACGAGCGCACGCCCGGTGCCCGCGTCCACATACCGGGCGACCGGTTCCACGGCGTTTACATCCGCAGCGTCCAGATCCGCGGCGCGGACGAGGTCGGGATCGGAAGCGTGCTCGTGCTCCTCTCCCCGAGCGGCACGTCGGGAAGCCACACGGTCACGATGGCGAACGATCATGGCCAGACCTGGACGATGCTCTTCAACGCGCTGACAGGGACTGTGGACTTCGTCAAGAACGAGGTGGTGCAGTTCGAGGACTTCGATGGTTGACGCCGCCGCCGAGCACAAGCTGCCTCCCGCGGAACCGGCCCCGGGCTCGACCGGCGGACCGGCGGCGCGGGCATCGCGGCCGCGGCCGCGGGGGAGCGGATTCACACTCCTCGAGCTGGTGATCGCCGTGACGCTGCTCGCCGCGTTCATCCTGCCGATGATCCAGATCATCGCCGACTCCCGCCTCCGGGCCTATGTCTCCACGCAGGACCGGATGGTGCGCGAGCTGGCGCAGCAGAAGCTCCACGAGCGCATCCACCACTACGAGCTCGAGGACGCGGGGACCTTCGAGGTCGAGGGGAAGCCCGACTGGTACTGGGAGGTCGATCCGCCGCAGATGGTGGGCCAGAGCGAGCAGATCCTGCTGGAGTACAGGATCCGCGTCACCGTCCCCCTCAAGCTGGAGGGATCGGCGGCCGCCGAGAGCGGACAGGGCACCACCTACGAGTACACGGCGACCTCCTTCCCGAGCGAGCGCTGGTACGAGGAGCAGCAGATACTCTACGAGCGCGGCGAGTGGACGATCCTCTACGGCGATCCTACCGGAGCCGGAGCCCTCTACGGAGGCACCTACTGATGACGAGGCCTGTCGCCAGCCCACGGAGGTCCCCCGGAAGCCTCTCCGCGGCCAAGAGGGGATTCACGCTCGTCGAGCTGGTGATCGTGCTCGCCATGCTCGTGGTCGTTCTCAGCGTCTCGTATCAGATCCTCAACAACTGCGTCGAGTGCGAGAAGATGGTCGAGCGCTGGAGCCAGCCCGAGAAGGTCGGGGATGGCATCCTGGCGATGATGCGCCGGGATCTGGCGGGAGTCTTCTTCCGGGGGATGACGGAGCCCCTGATGAACCAGGTGTTCGTCGGGCTGAGCGGAGAGGGGCCGGATGGCCCGCAGGACGAGGTCCGCTTCCTCACGACCGTCGAGCCGACCCCGCTCGGGATCGACACGAGCAGGAGGTGGGACGAGCGGCCCGAGGAGCTCCGCACCATCACGGTGGTCGGCTACTTCCTCCAGCCCAACCCGAAGATCGCGGGCTACAACGCTCTCAGGCTCTACCGCAAGGAGATCACCGACTTCCTCGCCGGTACGCCGATGGAAGCGCCCGGCCTCAACTTCGAGATCTACGACAAGGTGAAATCACTCGACTTCGAGTACTACGACGGCTACGAGTGGCTCACCGCCTGGAGCTCGGAGGAGCAGATCCTCGCGCAGGAGCAGCTCCTGCTGGAGGAGGCGAGGCTGCAGGAGGCGCAGCAGAACCAGATCGCCCGCGTCAGCCAGCAGGCGGCGGCGGAGGAGGAAGCCCTGACCGAGACCGAGCTCGTGCTTCCCCCGGCGGCGATTCCCTGCGCCGTGAGGATCGTGCTGGAGATCTACGCCGGAGTCGGCGACGAGATCTTCGTGGAGAACAACCAGCCCGTCATCCGCACGTTTCGCACGATCGTCCCGCTCTTCGTCGCTCAGCGCATCGGCATCCCGCCGGCCGATCAGCTCGCAGGACTCACCGAGGACCTCTCCGGCGTGTCGGGGACCGGTGACGGGGGGACGGGCTCGACGAGCGGCGCGAGCGGGGGCACGAGCGGCTTCATGCTCCCCGGTATGGCGGGCGGTCGCGGCGGCGGCGCGAGACCGGAGCGCGGAGCGCGGGGCGGTGGTCAGACCGCTGGAGGAGGCTTCACGGGCCGAGGAGGCCGGACTGGCGGCGGCCGTGGCGCCCTGCCTGGAGCAGGCGGTAGAACGCCGGCGGGAGCCGGCGGGCTGCCGGGCCGAGGAACGGCGCCGGCGGGAGGAACTGGCGGGTCCATCCGATCGTTGCCGGGCCTGCCGGGGGGGAGCGGCGGCGGAGGCCGCCGCTGAGCCGCCTCCGGTCCGCTCGGGGCTGCGGCCCCGCCGGCCGTAGAGGCCCGGCGCGGCGGGCTTGAAGCCCACACCCGGCGTCCGCTGCCTCACCCGCCCTCGCATGCTGCCGCCGAGCGGCTCGAGCCCCCACTCTCCGCCGCGCTCGCGGATCTCGGCCCCCGCTCCCCCGCGGCTTCTCCTCGCGCGCGGCGGCCTCTCCTCCACAGAAGCCTGGGCAAGGTCGCGGGGGAGGCCGCTCGGCCCCACCGGGATCGCCGGGCTCCTGCTCTCCCCAAGCAATCCCTTTGCAGCGCAGAGCGCCGAGTGTAAAATCGCTCTATCACCTGTTTCGCCATCGCCCCACCGGCCGCCGCTCCAGGGTCTCGAGCGGCGGACTCGCAGGTAGCGCGCCGGCGAGCGGTGAAGCCATAGAGGAAAGCGAGGAAACGGTTTGAGGCTGCTGCCGCCCCTGATCTGGAGAGATGGGAACGGCTCGTTGCTCTGCGGCATGCCGGTTGCTAAAATTGGAAGCCTGCAGAGAGAACCTCGGACTTTCCCTGTTTGCTGTACACGGACGCTGTGGAGTCTTGCGCTCCGCGCGGCCGGCGCAGGTTCTCAACGACAAGGCAAAGAGATGAAGCACATGCACTCGCCGACGGTTGCGGGCACGGCGGCCCCACGCCGAGCTGTGGATCTCCGTGCGCTGGCCTCCCTCCTGGCCGTTCTGGCGGCGGCGCTGGGCGCCGGATGCGACATGGGGACGCCGCAGGGGCAGATTCCCGGCGTCACACAGGCGGCGCCCAAGCTGGAGGAGTACGACGAGCGCGGCAACTACACGCCCTACTACGCGACGGCCGACATGATCACGCCGCGCTACCTCCACGAGGGATTGCTCGGCACCAACGGTCTCGTGTACATCTTCGGAGGCTCTGACGAGCGCGGGCTGGCCTCCCTCGATTCGGTCGAGATCTACGACCAGTCGACGTATGCCCGCGACGCCATCCAGCCCGACAGCGGCGCGGGCCTCTGGGTCGACACCAACTACGAAGGGGACCCGATCTCCATGAAGAGCGGCTCCCGCATCCTCATGACGGTCAACGAGCTGAGCAACAACAAGCTGGTGATGATCGGAGGGTCGTCCAACCTGCTCCAGGCGACGCTCTACGGCAAGGTGGAGGTGTTCAACCCGGACACGCGCGATTTCCAGGTCCTCGAGCAGGAGATGCAGAATCCGCGGTTCCGCCACAGCACCGTCCAGCTCGCCAGCGGCGACCTGATGATCGCGGGCGGCCAGATCGAGTCGTCGATCACCGTCGTCAGCGAACAGCAGCCGGGACAGGGACAGGGCAACGTCCCCAACCAGCAGAACGTGACTGTCTTCCCTTCCACCGAGACCGTGGTGATCTTCAGCACGAAGGATCTCTCCTTCTCGAGCCTCCTCCCCTACAACTCCAACACGCCGGTGACTCTGCAGACCCAGCGAGGCCGCGCCGGGCACACGATGACCCGGATCGCCGGCCCCGACAACCGCCTGAACAACTCGGACGACCTCTGGGTCCTCCTCGGCGGCTTCCAGACGCTGAGCGCCGCCTCCGGCCAGGCGCCGCAGAGCAAGGAGCCGGGTGCCATCGGACGCGGCGAGGCCGACGGGCTCACGACGATCGAGATCTTCGACCCCCAGACGAACCTCTTCACGCTCATCGCCAGCGCGAAGCTGGGAGCGACGCGGGTCCACTTCCCCGAGGCCGTCAACCTGGGCAAGTACAACGACTACACGCCCGACGGGATCATCGGCATGGGCAACGCCATCCTGATCACGGGCGGCAACGACGACGCCGGCGATCAGCCGACGACTGCGGTCCCGGACCAGCTCTTCATCGCCTACTACACGGCCGGAGCGGGCCCGGCGCAGGGCCTCCGCTTCTTCGAGGTGGAGGAGGATGCCTACTTCAGCTACATACAGAACAACGAGTACCAGGCGAACCTCGCGGCGATCGCGCGCTGCGCGACCAACACGGTCAGCCTGCCCCGCCCCTATGAGACTCTCCCGCGCAACGATGGCGACCGGGAGACGTGGGTGTTCTCGCTCGCCGGCGTGGACTTCGCGGGGGGCGCGGCGGACTACGACAGCCCGGGCATGCGGGCCGGGCAAGTGTTCGATCCCTTCTTCAGCCTGCGGGCCGCGTTCTCCGGGCTGGCCCCCACCGATCTGCAGAACGAGAGGCGGAGCAACTCCCTCAACACGCTCGGCATCGTCGGCGTCTGGATGGTCCTCGACGGAAGCGTGACCATGAACATCGAGGACTTCGGCACCTCGGCGATCTCGCGATTCGCCCAGAGCCGCGGAGAGCGCCGGGTATACCACAAGTGCATCCAGCTGGCCGGCGTCGACGGCATCCGCAACACCTTCGACGACAGGATCCTGCTGGGCGGCGGCGGCCAGAACTACGGGCTCAACGGCGGCGAGCCGACGAGCCCATCCGCCGAGATCTTCCTGCCGCCGGGAGTCGGCTCGATCGAGTGATCGGTCTCCGTGCGCGCTCTTCGCCGCGCCCCAGGCCTGAACGAGGCCTTCCGTCGCCGGGGAGCCTCGTTGCGAGGAGCATCGTCGGGGAGTCTCGGTCTCGTGCGGGCCGGCGCGGGGTGTCTCTCGCGGCGGCCGGCACACCGCCCCGGAGGATCCGGGGCATCCGCGATCCAGGACGCCTCGGGCTCCGCGCCGCGCGGCTCCGGGTGTCCTCCGCGGTCACTGCGACTGCGGCGATAATCTTCCCGCCGCGCTGGCGGTTGCGGTACATCGTAGGATGTGAGGGAGAGGTGCGCTCGCCGGGAGCGGGCCTCCTCACCGGCCTTGGAGGCGAAGCCTGATCATGTCCGTCCGACTCCAGAGCGGCGCCGCGCTGGCCATGGCGGCCGCGCTGGCCGTCCTCTTCGTGGTCCTGCTCGTCCGCCAGGCGCGGCGGTACGCGGAGACCGCCAGCGCCGGGGATGCGGCTCCGGCCGCGGTCGAGAGCGGCGGGCGGGACGGGCCGGCGACCGGGATCCGCGCCCCGTTCGGCGAGCCGACCGACCCCGATCCCTACCGGAGGCCGGAGCGGAAGCGCTTCAGCGGCAAGTACGTCCGCTGGAACCTCGGCGAGCTCCCCGAGGGGTGGGACGACGAGATCGCCGAGCGCCTCCACGGCCTCTTCGATGCTCTCGAGCACGACCACCTCACCATCGGCCAGCTCACCGAGACGGTCGAGGCGGCCTACAACGAGATCAGCGAGTATCTGGCCAGCCTCGGGCCGGAGGCCATCCCGACGCTGGCGGCCATCCTCGGCGCGGAGCCCGACTTCGTCGCCCGCCGCAAGATCTTCCAGGCGATCGGGAAGCTCGGCCCGCGCTCCGATGAGGCGACCTACGTCCTGCGCGACTTCTTCTTCGCGCGCATCGGCGAGTCCGCGCGCCGCACCTCGGAGATGATCCGCGTCATCGAGGCGATGGGGTACCTGCAGAACCAGACCTCGTTCGATCTGCTGACGGATCTGACCGCGCGGCCCGATCTCCAGCCATACCAGGGGGATTTCATCAAGGCCCTGGGCAACCATCCCCGCGCGGGCGAAGCGATCGATGTCTTCGTCGACAGCATGCAGAACAGCCCCGCGTTCAACACCCGGAACGACGCCGCCCAGGCGCTCGGGAAGGTGCGCGACCCAGAGACTCTCCCCCACCTCTTCGACGCGTTCCAGCGCGAGCGCGTCTGGTACGCGAAGCAGACCATTCTCGGCTCCATCGGAAAGATCGGCGATCCGCAGGCGATCCCCTTCCTCGAGAAGCAGGCCGTGGAGGCGCCGGAGAGCGGAGTCCGCCTCAGCGCGGCCAGCGCGATCCGGCGCATCGTGGAGCAGACCGGCGATCCCTACGGCAGGTCCGTCCTGCGGGTGCTCGCCGCAGAGGAGAGGGACGAGGGAGTCCGGGGCCACATCCAACGCTGGAACCAGGATCTATGACCGCGGAGCGCTCTCTCTGCCGGCGCGGCTCGCGCCTGCGGTGCGCAGGAGGACTGGTCGTTCTCCTCGCGCTCCTCCCCGGATGCGATCGAGAGCCCATCGCGCGCGTCCTCTCTGCGGAGTTTCTCGACGAGACGCCCGACGGCAAGATGCAGCCCGGCGAGACGATCCTGCTCCGGCTCGACCGGCCTCTTCCCGCCGCGATCCCCGCGGATGCGATCCAGGTCCGCTCGCGGCCGCCATCGGCCTGGACGGGACGACCACGCCGGAGCGCGGATGACCCGCGGCGAGTGGAGATCGCGATCCTGAGCCGCCAGCCCAGCCTGCTCCTGGAAGGCGTTCACGGAGAGGATCCGGGCGCCACGGGGCTCGTCGTGAGCCTCGGCGACGGCGTCGATCAGGTCCTCGACCTGCAGAGCTCGATTTCCATCCCACGGCTCGAGAGAGCCATCTGGGAGGACCTGTCGCCCGCCGGAAGCTCGGGCCTGGGCGGGGGCGGCAACGGGATCGTCGACCGCGGCGACAGGATCCGGCTGGTCTTCGATCAGCCGGTCTGCCTCGCCGCAGGGGCCCTCGAGCACGATCTCCAGGTCCCGAGGGACATCCTGCTCTCCAAGGACAGCGTCGACCGCCTCGACGACGGGGTGGTGCCGTCCCGCCTCCTCCCCGGCGAGGAGGAGAACGAGGTCTTCATCTCGCTCGGCTCGCGCCCCGTCCTCAACGTCGCGGGTGTCCTGCCCGAGGTCCCGGCGAAGGTCGATCGATTCCGCCTCGACGCCCCTTCCGGCATCGCGCTCAACGGGACGGAGATCCTCCCCTTCCCCTGGGTCACCGGCCGCCGCGGCGGCACGGGCTCGGCGTCGACGGGGGAGATCGACATCGAGCTCGCGCCCTCCTTTCCCGCGGTCAGGCGCCGCCCGAGCGACGCGCTGCCCGAGCCGGGCCCCCGTGAGTTCCACACCGTGACGCCGCTCGCCGGCGCCTATGCGGTCATCGCTGGAGGCCGGAGCCTCGCGACGGGCGAGCCCCTCGACGATCTGCTGCTCTACCATCCGTTTCACGAGAGGCTCGGCGAGGAGCCCTACATCCGCAGGCAGCTGCCCCGCGCCGCGTACCGCCACAGCGCCACCCTGATGCGGGGAAGCGGCGGCCTGCCCGTGGGCCTCGACAGCTACGTGGTCATCGCCGGAGGAACCGACGGCCGGAGCGCTCGAGACGATCTGGCGGTCGTGCGGATCAGCGCGAGGGGAGCGCTCACCGTCCAGCCGCTCGCGGCGCGGCTCCGCGCGGCGAGATACGACCACGCGGCCGCCGCCGTGGGGCCGAACCGGATCCTGATCGACGGAGGCAGGACGATCGGCGGATCGGGCGAGGAGATGCTCGTCGGGTGCGCCGAGCTGATCACGTTCGACCTGGTCCCCGGACCCGACTCGCAGATCCTGAGGGTCGCCGAGCATGCCGTCTTCCGCACGATCGAGCGGTGCGAGCACTCCTTGACGCCGCTCCGCGCAGCGGACGGCCGGCGATGGGCGCTCGCCTACGGCGGACTCGGCAGGGACAGGAATCGCCACCCGCTCGCCCCCTTCGAGGAGATCGGAACGCTCCTCGGAGGTGACGGTCCGGCCCCGGCCCTCTTCCCCGCCGGCGAGGCGAGCGTTCTCGTCTCTCCGGTGCTGCTCGCCGTCGACGACCCGCCGTCGTCGATCGCCGACCTCGAGTACGCCATGCACGCTTCCCTGCTCCGCCGCGGCCACGCCGCGGCGGCCTGGGGCGGCGACGTCGATCAGGACATCTCGGGCCCGGCCGAGGTGCTGATCGCCGGAGGCACGCTGGCCCACCCCGAGAAAGGCTTCGAGGGAGAGATCCCGGCGCTCTGGGAGATCCCTCCTCGCTCTCTGTACTGGCTCGAGTGGAGGCGGCGGCCCGATGCCCAGGACGCGATCCACGGCATCCGCCTGCGGTTCAACCCGGAGTCCCCGCGCGAGAGCCGGCTCGATGTCGTCCTCCACGCGGCGACGGATCCGACCAAGGTCCCCACCCGCGTCCACGCGGCGGCATCCTTCGTGCCCGGCCTCGGACTCCTGCTGGCGGGGGGCGAGATCCCCGGTCCTGGAGGAGAGCGGCAGATGCTCTCCACGGTCGAGGTTTTTCTTCCCGAGGAGGGCCGGATCGTGCCATACTCCCTCCAGTTGCTCGAGCCGCGCAGCCGGCATCAAGCCTACCTGCTCCAGGACGATGGGAGGCGATCTCTCCTCGTGATCGGCGGGCGTACGGCATCGCCGGACGGGGCGGCGTCCGCCGACGTCGAGGAAATCCCTCTCCCGGACAGGCTCCCTTGACGCGTCTCTCGCCGGCGGAGGGGCGGCGTCATCGCGGAGGAGGCTCCGCGGCCTCCCGATCGCGGGGCCCCGAGCACGAGCCGAGGTACACCGCAGTGAACCGCTCCTCCCAGCCCCTCACCATCATCGTCGTCGGCGCTTCCGGCGATCTGGCCCGCAGGAAGATCTTCCCCGCCCTCTTCGCCCTCTACTGCCAGGAGCTCCTACCGGAGCACTTCCGCATCTTCGGCTTCGCGCGGTCGGACTTCACCGACGGCGAGTTCCGGGAGAAGATCACCGAGAACCTGACCTGCCGTTACGCGCCGGGCGAGTCGTGCGCCGCGCGCATGGAGGAGTTCCTCGCCCGGTGTCACTACCAGGCGGGCGACTACGGCTCGCGCGACTCCTTTCTCGACCTCTACGGGAGGATGCGGCAGCTCGAGGCAGGCCGGGCGGCGAACCGCTTCTACTACCTCGCGATCCCGCCCGCTGTCTTTCTCGACGTGGCGAGGGCCATCGGGGACGCAGGGCTCGTGAGCTGCGGCGTGGAGCGACCCTGGTCGCGGGTCGTGGTCGAGAAGCCCTTCGGGCGCGACCGGAAGTCGTCGGACCTGCTGACGAGCGCTCTGGCCGAGGTCTTCACCGAGAGCCAGATGTTCCGCATCGATCACTATCTGGGCAAGGAGGTGATCCAGAACCTGCTGGTGCTCCGCTTCGCGAACCTCATCTTCGAGCCCATCTGGAACCGGGACCACATCCGC
>JAFGKN010000335.1 GCA_016928605.1 Planctomycetota bacterium
CCTCGGTGATCGAGTCGGGAGTGCCCTGGCAGACGGCCCGCACCGGATCGAGGTTCCCGAGCAGGACCTGCGCGGGGCCCATGGCCGCCCGCGCCTCGGAGAGAGGAACGGGATAGTCGAGGTCGACGATCTCGCAGCCGAGGCGTCCCATCGGCTCGAGGATCTTCCTGGTGTCGCCGCAGATATGCAGGCGGACGCGCGCACCCAGCTCGTGGAGGCCGTCGACCATCTTCTTCTCGTACGGCCAGACGAACTCCTCGTAGATCCGCGGGCCGACGAGGGATGCCGCCGCATCGCCCACGCCGATGAGCTCGGCGCCAGCGGCGACCTGCGCCCGCGCGAAGGAGAGCTCCATCTCGAGGACGACATCGAAGAGGTCGGTCACGAACGCAGGATCGTCGAAGAAATCCATCATGAGGTGATTGATGCCGCGGAGGTCCGCGGCCTCGGCGCAGGGGCCCTCGATCCAGCCCTCGACCATCTTCTCGCCGCGCAGCTTGTCGCACAACACCTCGATGGCGCGGACGCGGTCGTGCATGCGGCCCCCGCCGAGAGGGTCCGGCCGCTCGAGGCGCTTCAGCACCGTCTTGTCCGAAAGCAGGGCCTCGTTCTCGACGATCGCCGGAGGCTGGTTCTCCGGATATACGATCTTCGCCCCGCAGTCGGCGGCCTCGCGCGCGGGGTCCGAGATCGCGGAGACATGGTCGAAGTCGAACTCCTCGGCGGTCCGCAGCTGTGCCTCGACGAGCACCCGATGGTCCGCCGCGTACCGGCCGTAGGGGACACCGATCCGATCCGCCGCGAACATCATCGTGATCGGCATCAGAGGGAGAGAGTCCGCTTCCCCTCCTACGAGCTGAGCCAGAATCCTCTCCCGACCTGTCATAGCGCACCTCCTCGCGGGCGGTCGCAGCTCGATACAGCGCCCGAGAAGCGCCGGCCTGCGACCGTGAACATGGATGGATCCTCACCCGCCGGACAGAGCTTCTTTCAGCGCCCGGATGAACTCGGGCCCCGTGCCGCAGCAGCCGCCGACGAAGCGGGCGCCGGCCTCGACGAGGGCAGCCGCTCCGCGCGCGAACTCCTCGGGCGTCGTCCTGTAGACAGCCTTTCCGTCGACCAGCTCCGGCAGTCCCGCATTCGCCTTGACCCAGATGGGGAGACTCGTGCTGTCGAGCAGCCTCCGGCAGACGGGGAGATAACCCTCGACGCCCTGGCCGCAGTTCGCGCCGATCACGTGCGCGCCAGCCGAGGTGAGCTCCGCGGCGGCCTGCTCCGGGGTGACTCCCATCAGGGTCCGGTCCTTGCGGCTTCCCGAATCGAAGACCATGCAGGCGACGACCGCGAGTCCCGTCTCGAGCGCGGCATCGAGGGCGATCTTCGCCTCCGCCAGGTCCGACATCGTCTCGATCACGATCGCGTCCGGCCCTGCTTGTGCCAGCGCCTGTGCCTGCTCGCGGAAAGCCTCCCGGAGGTCATCCTCCGTGACCTCTCCCATAAGCAGCATCTTGCCGGTGGGGCCGATCGAGGCGAAGACGCGAGCTCGCTCTCCCGCCGCGCGGCGCGAGATCTCGACTCCCCGGCGGTTGATCTCCGCCGCCTGCGACTCGAGCCCGTGGCCGGAGAGAACGATCCGGTTGGCGCCGAACGTGTTCGTCAGGATGATCTGGCTGCCCGCCTCGACATAGGAGCGCGCCACTTCCTCCACGCGGCCGGGCTCGGCGATGTTCCAGGCGTCGGGACACGCGCCGATCTTCAGGCCGCGGCTCTGGAGCTGCGTGCCCCAGGCGCCGTCGGTGACGGCCGGTCCGCCGGAGAGAATCGTCTCGATCACGGGATGCATGGCGCCCTCCTTCCTCATTTCTCTGCGAGGGAACGAGGAGGAATTCACAAGAGGGAACGCGCTCGCTCGCGCGAGGTCGCGACGCTCGACCGCGGCGCCCGCGTTGGGCTGCCGGAGCGGGCTATCCGACCAGTTTCCGGGCGGTGCTGACCGCCGCCACCGCAGTCTCGCAGTAGGCATCGGCGCCGATGTCCCTGGCGTACTGGCCGGTGACGGGAGCTCCTCCGATGATTACCTTGACCGCTTCGCGCAAGCCCTCGGACTTCAGCGCTTCGACCACGTTCTTCATCGAGGGCATGGTCGTCGTGAGCAAGGCGGACAGGCCAACGATGTCCGCCTTCTTGTCCCGCACCGCGTCCACGAACCTCTCGGGCGCCACATCGACTCCGAGGTCGGTGACCTCGAAGCCTCCGCCCTCGAGCATGTAGGAGACGAGGTTCTTTCCGATGTCGTGGAGGTCGCCCTTCACCGTCCCTATGACCACGCGGCCGACGGGCTTGGCGCCCCGCTGGGCCAGGACCGGGCGGACGAGCGCGAGCGCGGCCTTCATCGCCCGGGCCGAGATCAGAAGCTCCGGGACGAAGCTCTCGCCGCACTCGAACCGGCGGCCGACCTCGTCCATGGCCTTGATCATGTAGTCCGCGACGAGAAGCTGCGGATCCGCACCTTCGGCCAGAGCTTGCTCCGTGACCGAGGCCGCCGTCTTCGCATCTCCCTCTATGATTGCGTCGTGAAGCTTGTTCAGTTCTGCCACGTGATCACCTCGACATGAAACGGATATTGGAGAAGATTCTGCTCGAGGGCGCCGGTGGAGTCAAGGCCACGCTCGGCTCCTGGGCGCGGCCGGAGCCGGAGTCGCGGTCGAGAGCCGCGGCGAGGAGAGAGCGCCCGGCCCCCGCGCGCGCGCCGCGGCATGCCCTCCGCCTCGGCTTGCGGTGGAGATGCCGGCGGCGCAGAGGCTGGGTCGGGGCGGCAGAGATCCCGGGGCGTCAACGGCGGGCCTTCCTGCGCCGAGCCGTCTCGCCTGCCGGCGCGAGCTTCCTGGGCCGGGTCCTCGTCCCGGTCTCGAGATCAGCGCCTCGCGGCGCCCTGGTCCCCCTCGCCGGCGGGCTGTTCGCCGCGCGATGCTGAGCGTCCGCGGGGTGGAATACGGCTGCGTATCGGCAGAGCCAGCCGCCGCCCCGGTGGATGCAGGCGGCGGAGTTGCAGGTGCAGCACTGCAGGCAGCTGGCCGGCTGCGCGCCGCAGTCACGCAGCAGGGTCAAGGCCAGCTCGCGCATGCCGCGAGCAAGGTGCTGCTCCGAGCTCTTGGAGAGGCCCTTGAGAGCCCGCGCGAGGGACTGCGTCTGGATCTTCTCCAGCCTCGCGAGCATGCGCCTGCCTCGGGCGGTCAACGAGATCCACGCGCAGCGCCGATCGCTCTCGTCGGTCCTGCGGCGCACCAGGCCTCCTCTCATGAGATGCTCGACGTTCTGGCTGGCCGCGGCCTTGGTGTAGCCGAGAGATCGCGCGAGGTCGTTGACGGTTTGTTCGTGTCGGCGCCTCAGGAGCCGCAGCACGTTGAGCTTGGCGGGGTTGACCCTGCGCGCGCCGGCCTTTTCGACCGCGCGCTCTTGAAGGACCAGCTGGCTGGCTCGGTTGAGGAGCATGAGATCCTGCAGGAGGTTGGCGTTTTGTTTCATTCGGCTTGACAGTCTCTCTCGCATGGACCTGGGGCGCGGCGGGGCAGAAGCCGGCTTCGCGCGGGAAACGGTGCGCAGCGGTCTCAACAGTATCTCGCAGGCGAAGCTCCATCAACGGATCTCTCCGGATATGCGCCCGAGGCGACCCGTCGAGAGCGCCGTCTCTGCTGCTGACCGGGCGCGTTTCGCGGAGGACCTCGATCAGTGGTTTCCCCGCGGAGCCGGTCAAGGGTGTTGACAAGCGAGGCCTCGGAACTTTAATATTGTTTCTTGCTCTTACCGGACAGTGCTTCGAGGAATACCGGTCGTCACAAGCCGGCCTGCGGTCGAAAGTCTTCTCATCCACGTCTCCGGAGTAGGTATATGAGGACGGAGCGTTGAGACAGCGCCCTGAACCATGGAGTTTTGAGGCCGGGGGGGCCGCCGACCGACTGCTCGGACCGGCCGCGGGAGGGGCCCGCTGGGGCGACTCTCGAGAACGCTCCGGGCGCGTCGCCCGGGCGACGGGGAATGCCCAGGCGCGCCAGTTCGCGGGGCCGAGGGCGACCGAGACCTTCGTCCA
>JAFGKN010000336.1 GCA_016928605.1 Planctomycetota bacterium
CTCGCCTACATCGCCGCGCACGGTCCCGCGGAGCTGAGGTCGGTGAGCGAGCACGCCGTCCTCAACGCCGCGTACATCCGCCAGCGCCTGCGCGGATCGTACCACCTCCCGTACGACGCGGACTGCATGCACGAGGTCGTCTTCACCGCGAAGAACCAGAAGCCGTTCGCGGTCAGGGCGCTCGACATCGCCAAGCGCCTGATCGATCTCGGATTCCATCCTCCGACGGTCTACTTCCCGCTGGTCGTCCACGAGGCGCTCATGATCGAGCCGACCGAGACGGAGACCAAGCAGACGCTCGACGCCTTCTGCGACGCGATGCTCCAGATCGCCGAGGAGGCCGAGTCCTCTCCACAGATCCTTCACGAGGCGCCCGTGCATCAGGCGGTGAAGCGGCTGGACGAGGTGGCCGCCGTGAAGTCCCCCGTCCTGCGCTGCCCACGGGGGCCGTCCGGCACCGACGCCTGAGATACTGCGGCGCGTCCCCGGCGATCGAACCCGCCGCGGCGCCGGCGGGCACCTACAGGAAGCTCCTCCTCGCGGCCACGTCCCTGTGGATCTGCCGCACGAGGTCCTCCACCGACTCGAACCGCCGCTCTCCGCGCCAGCGGCGCTCGATGAGCACCTCGATCTCGCGCCCGTAGAGGTCTCCATCGAAGTCGAGGACATGGACTTCCACCGTGTCCCTCTGCGGGTCGAAGGCCTCGTCCTGCGCTCTCCCATCATCGCCGTGAAACGTCGGTCGCCCGCCGACGTTGACGATCGCGGGCAGCGGCTCCACCTCAGGCCCTCGCGGGTCGAGCCGCGCACCGGCGAAGTAGACGCCGCGCGGGAGGACCGCGGCCTCCCCGATGTCGAGGTTGGCCGTGGGGAAGCCGATCTCGCGACCCCGCCGGTCCCCCTCCACCACCCGTCCGAGGATCGAGTACTCGCGCCCCAGCAGCTCCTCCGCCCGCCGGAGGTCGCCGCGGCGGAGCGCGTCGCGGATGAGCGTGCTCGAGACCCTCTCCCCTCCGGAGTGCTCCGCCTCGCACCGCCGGACCTCGATGCCCAGCTCCTCCTGGCGCGCCCGCAGATACTCGTAGCTTCCCTGCCGGTTCTTTCCGATAGCTCCATCGAAGCCCAGGAGCAGCCGGCGGGCCCCCAGCGCGCCGATGAGCACCTCGCGGGCGAAGCGCTCCGCCGGCCAGGCCGCCAGGTCGCGGTCGAAGCGCAGGACCAGCGTGGCGGAGACTCCAGCCCTCTCGAGCAGCAGGAGGCGGTGGCGCAGCGAGACGACCGGCACGGGAGGATGCCCGCCGAGGATCGCCTGGGGATGCCGGTCGAACGTCACGACCACCGGTTCGGCGCCGGCCTCCCCCGCCCACGCCTTGAGGGCCTCGAGGATCTTCAGGTGCCCCCGGTGGACGCCGTCGAAGAAGCCGACCGTGGCGACCCGCTCGCCGGTTCGCAGCGGGTCGTCGCGAGCATCCTGGAGGAGGAAGTGTCTCTGCATGGCAAGAATGCGACCGGCGTCATCCGCCGACCGCGGCGCGACGCCTCGGGACCGCCCGGCGGCCCGCGGTGCTCCCGCACCGGACGACGCCGGCTCGTCGCGTCAGCGGCGCGGCGTTGCCTCCTCCTCCTTGAGGCGCCGGCGGTACTCCCGCTCCAGGTCGCGAAGCGGCCTGCGCACGAGCAGCTTCTCGGTCTGCGACAGCCTCGAGATGAAGAGGATGCCGTCCAGGTGGTCGTTCTCGTGGAGGACGACGCGCGCCGGCAGGCCGCGGAACTCGGCTTCGAAGCTCTCGCCGTCGAGGTCGCGAGCCCGCACCCAGACGCGATCCTTCCGGACCACCCGGCCGCGGACATCGGGGATGGAGAGGCACCCTTCCTCCTCCTCCTGATCCGCGCCGCTCTGCTCGAGGATCTCCGGGTTGATGAAGACGCGCTCCCCCTCCGGGCTCTCGGCCCCGAGGGGGTTCATGATGAAGATCCGGGCCCCCCATCCCACCTGGGGCGCGGCCAGTCCAATCCCGTTCTCGCGGTACATCAGCTGGAACATCTCCAGGACCTCGGCGCGGAGCGCTCCGTCGATCCCCTGGACGAGCTCGGCCCTCCTCCTGAGGCGGGGGTCTGGATAGACAACGGTCTGCACGGCGTCTCGCTTCCTCCTCCGGGGCAGTAGCTTTCAGGGCATCAGCGCCCTGTCGATGGGCGGGCCCCCGGGCTGGCGGCAACGCGACCCAGCCAGCGGGCCCTGACCCCATGAGTATAGCGTCTCGAGAGGCCGCGCGGCCACCCTCTGAAGGGCTTTCCTGCCCCGCTGCGGAGGGGAAAAGGGCTCGGCTCCCCAGGCGCGGCCGCTGCGGGCGCACAGCGTCTCCGCTCGACACCGGCGAAAACCCGCCGCGCGTCAAAACCGGGTGACACCGGTTTTGACGCGCGCCATCCCTTTTTGCGGGGGAGGCAGACCCTCCCCCGCACCGGCCGCGACACGCGGCCTCCCCTCCTCGGCGCCTGATGGGCGCCGGGCGCCTGCGGCGCCTGTTCTTCGTCTCTGAAACACGCCAGTGTCACCCCCATCGCGCCATCCCTGAACCACGCCGAAAACCCGAAAAAAGCCGGCAAGGAATCGACCCTCTGCCTCGTCTTCACTGGTGAGACGACGGAGGCATGTGCCTAAGTTCGAGTTTGGCACTTTTTCAGCGAGGCTGGGAGGACCAGGATCGTCGAGATCAAGAAGCGACGACGACGCGATACAACGGA
>JAFGKN010000337.1 GCA_016928605.1 Planctomycetota bacterium
AAGGAGCCTCGCGATGACGAACTTCCACGCCCTCGAGCTCAGCATCCAGACCGCCCGCAGCCTCCGGGGTTGCCTCACCCGGCTCCAGGCGCGCGATCCGGACCTCGCGCGGCAGACGCGCAGGGCACTCACCTCTGTAGCGCTCAACCTCGCAGAGGGACGGCGCAGAGCCGGCAAGGATCGCTGCCATCACTGGCGCATCGCCCTCGGCAGCGCCGAGGAAGTCAGGACGGCTCTGCGGATTGCCGAGGCGCTGGGCTACCTCGACCCCCGGGCGGTTTTCGGACCCTGCGGGCTCCTCGACCGGCTGGCCGCCATGATCTGGCGGCTGCGCGGGTGAGGCCCGAGCCGCAGCCGCATCGGCAGCCGCAGCGGCCGGCGCCGCCCGCTGCTGCGCACCACGGCCACCGCCACTGCCACGGCCACGGCCACTGCCACGGCCACGGCCACTGCCACGGCCACTGCCACTGCCACGGCCACTGCCACGGCCACGGCCACTGCCACGGCCACGGCCACTGCCACGGCCACGGCCACCGCCACGGCCACCGCCACCGGAGCGCCACCGCATCGGCAGCCGCAGCCGCTCCTGCAACCGCATCGGCAGCCGCAGCCGGACGGGGACTCTCTTCAGCACCTTCAGCGCAGCGGCGCGAGATCCTCGCCGCCCGCGCCGGTGTGCGCCCGCCGAATCCAGCGCCGAGGTGGCTTCGGCGCGGTGGAAGCGCTCTCGCCGGCGGAGCCGGAGCGCCTCGCGGCGCGGGTCGCGGGCGCCGGAGCAGATCTCTCCATCCGGCTCGGCGAAGCGGCCTCGGCGACGGGAGGGGAGAAGCTCTCCGGGCGGATCCAGAGCGACGCGAAGAGGATGGTGGCGAAAAGAACCAGGGAGTTCGCCGCGCTGATGAAAATCACGCGCCGCTGGTCGATCCAGGCGAAAAGGAGTTGGATGAAGCTGGGTGAAGGCGTTTCCATGGATTCCCGGCGAAGTATAGTACATCTCCAGGAGAGCGGCAAACCGGCCCGTCGCCGCTGCAGAGAACGAGGTGAGCCTTGTCCCCCCGCGCCTTTCGTGACCACCGAGCTTTCCGGGCGGCCGAGCTCGCTCTGCTGCGGGAGCTCGCCGTCATCCGGGCGGAGCTCCTCGAGGAGTCGCAGCGCCTCTCGAGAAGCCCCGGATACCTCCGCGGCCGCCCGGCCCATGTCTGCTGCACGCGCCGGTTCAACCAGATGCGGATCACGCCGCTCGAGGCGGCGGCCATCGCGGAGGCTTTTCGGAAGGACGCGGAGCTGATGCGCCGTCTCCCCTCGGTGCTGCGGCGTCTGGATCGCGAGCTCGCGGGGCTGAAAGAGGGGGAGGACCGGCAGAGCTTCGACTGCCCGCTGCTGGACGGCACGAGGTGCCTGGTGCACGAGACGGCGAAGCCGATCGGCTGCTCCGCCTGGCATCCGGAGTCCTTCGAGAGCGAGGAGCTGAGGTTCACGCGGAAGGGCTGGAAGGCCTTCGAGCGGCGGGACCGGCTGAACGACCGGCTCTACGGCAAGAGCTGGAAGCTGATGGTGATCCCGCTCTGGCTGCACCGGGTGCTTCGCGGCGGGCGGGGGGGCGGTGGCGGCCGCCGCAGCGCTGCGGCGAGCCGGCCGTGAGAGAGCCAGCTCGCGCGGAGGAGGCGGCGGTTGCCGGAGGCCTGAACGGCTGCTCAGCTCTTCTTGCCCCAGACCTTGGGCTTGCCGCGGGCACCTTTCCTGCCGTGATTCGCGCGCTTGCTGCGCCAGGTGAGCTTGCCGTAACGCCGTCGTCTTGCCATGTCGCGTCCTCTGGAGAAACGTGGTCCCGGCGCGCCGAGGGATGCGCCGAGCCCGAGAGGGTACCACGGCGCATCGCGATCTTCAACGACTCTGTGCGGCAGCCGGCGACTCGCCCCCCGCGGTCGCCCGCGGAGACAGGCCGCCGATCTCCCGGCGCCGCTGCTGCCGCGCCGGCCGGCGGGGCCCCTCACGGCGCGGCGATCAGCGAGGCGTAGAGGATGAAGTAGCTCGCGGAGAGGATCGCGAGGACCCAGAGCCCGGCGGGGACCTCCCTCGCCCGTCCTCGCAGGAGCTTGAGGAGGGGATAGCTCATGAGGCCGGCGGTGATCCCGTGGGCGAGGTTGTAGGTGAAGATCATGAGGGCCACGGTGAGGAAGGCGGGGATGACCTCCGTCTCGTCCTCGAAGTCGATCCTCCGGATCGGCTCGAACATCAGGATGCCCACCAGGATCAGGGCCGGGCTGTAGGCGAAGGAGGGAACCGAGCCCAGGAGACCCGAGCAGAAGATCACTGGCAGAAAGCAGAGGGCCGTGCAGACCGAGGCGAGCCCCGTCCGGCCGCCGGCCTCGATTCCGGCTGCGCTCTCGATGAAGGTGCCGGATGTCGTGGTCCCGAGCAGCGCGCCCCCGACGGTCGCGAGGCTGTCGACGAGCATCGGCCTCTGGATGTCGGGGAGGTTCCCCTCGGCGTCGAGGAATCCCGCGCGCGCCGAGACGCCGATGAGCGTTCCCATGGTGTCGACGAAATCGAGGACGAAGAGCGTGAGGACCACCGGGATGAAGTCGATCGACAGGGCGCCCTTGATGTCGAGGCGCAAGAAGAGCGGCTCGATGCGGGGAGGCGTGAAGACCGCTTCCGGCGAGGGCTGCAGACCCAGGAAGACGCCCAGGGCCGTGATCACGGCGATGCTGACCACGATGCACGAGCGCAGGCGGTAGAGCCTCAGGAGGATCATGAGGAAGAGGCACGCGATCGCGAGCTGGACGCGGGGATCGAGGAGGTCGCCCAGATCGACGGGGGGGCTGCCGGGCGCCTCCGGCTTCACGACGATGCCCGACTCCTTGAGGCCGATGAAGGTGAGGAAGAGGCCGATGCCGACGACGAAGCTGTACTTGAGCGAAGCGGGCACGGCGCGGGCGAGCCACGCGCGGAGCCCCACGAGCGTCAGGAGCGTGAACGCGACGCCTCCGAGAAACACCGCGCCGAGCGCTGTCTCCCAGCGATATCCGAGCCCCTGCACGAGGACGAAGGCGATGAAGGCGTTGACACCCATGTAGGGAGCCACGACGAACGGCCGGCGCGCGTAGAGCCCCATCGCCAGGGTCGCGGCGAAGGCGATCAGCGCCGTCACCGTCACCGACGCTTCGCGATCCATGCCCGCCGCGGCGACGATGCCCGGATGGACGACGAAGATGTAGGCGGTCGTGAGGAAGCTCGTGATTCCCGCCAGCAGCTCGCGACCGACGGTGGTGCCGTTCTCGGAGAGCCGGAAGAACCGATCCATCATGGAGCCGGATTGTAGTCAGCCAGCCGCAGGATGGACAGCGCGGGCAAAAAGAAACCCAGGCTCTTAAGGGGTGTGTCTGGGGTAAGTGAGTGTAGGGGCCTTGAAATGGTCTGATTTCAAGGAAGGATTAAGAGCCCGGGTATGAGGGAGTCTGAGGTAGTCGGTCTTCTTGCTTCTCTTAACCTAACGCCTCCATGCAGTCTTGGGTTCCCCGAATCCAAAGAATTCTACCCAACGCCACAAGTTATACCTCCAGAGAGGTTCCCCTCCCAATGCAATCTGCGGATTTTTTGACCCGCGGCCGCCCGCCGGAGATGTCCCACTGCAAGTCCTCGCAATTCCAGGGTTTGCAGGCGTGGGGCCGGTGGGTCGGAGAGCTTCAGCTCGACGCGAGACCTCCTGCGGACACCGGCGGAATGCCGACCGCGCTCCGCCGGACCGGGCGGCTCCGCGACCGGAGCGGCGATGTCGGAAGTTGGGCGTGGTTCAGAAACGGCGCGATGCGGGTGATACTGGCGTGTTTGAGAGACGAAGAACAGGCGCCGCAGGCGCCCGGCGCCCATCAGGCGCCGAGGAGGGGGAGGCCGCGTGTCGCGGCCGGTGCGGGG
>JAFGKN010000338.1 GCA_016928605.1 Planctomycetota bacterium
GATTTGCTGAGAAAATTCTGGCGCCGAATCCGGCGTTTTGGCAGACTACGGGCATGGGAAGCTCCCCGAGACGTGAGGGGAAGAAGGAGCGCAGGGTCCTTTACCGAGGCAAGCCCTTGGAGCAGGGCGATCTGCACCGCATCCGGCGAATCGTCAGACGCGGCAAGGGAGAGAGCGTAGGGGCAATCTGCGAGGCGATCTGCAGGTCCTTCGGGTGGTATCGGGCCAACGGCGCACCGCGCGAGAGGAGCGTAAGAGATCTGCTCCGGCGCTTGCAGGAGCGGGGCATGATCGACCTGCCGCCGGAGTGCCTGAAAAGGAGCCCCCCGGCGAGAGGGCAGCGTCCTGAGAGCACGCAGGACTGCAAAGAAGCGAGGCCGCGGCCGTGGCCCGAACAGTCCGAGGTCCCCCTGACCGCAGAGCGAGGACTCGTCGTGCGGCCGATCGTCACACAGGAGCGCCTCGCCTGGCGGGAGCACATGGACGCCTACCACTATCTCGGCTGTGGACAGATCGTAGGCGAGTCGATCTGCTATGTCGCCTTGCTGTCCGGTCAGGCGGTCGGGCTGCTGGGCTGGGCCGCTGCGGCCCTGAAGTGCGGGGCGCGAGACCGATACATCGGCTGGGACGAGGCGACGAAGGCCGTAAAGCTTCACCTCGTCGTCAATAACACCCGGTTCCTTCTGTTGCCGGGCCTATCGCAGAAGAACCTGGCCTCGCGGATCCTGGCAGCGAACCTGCGACGCCTGAGCGCCGATTGGGAGGAGCGGTACGACCATCGAGTGCTTCTGGCCGAGACATTCGTGGACGCGAATCGCTTTCAGGGAACTTGCTACCGGGCGAGTAACTGGGTGCTTCTGGGAGAGACCCGGGGCTGGGCGAAATCGGGAAATGCCTACCGGTATCACGGAGGCAGGAAGCTGGTCTTCGTCTACCCGCTCCAGCGGCATGCAGTGCAGCTGCTGCGGAGAGCGCAGGAGGAGAAACCTGAAGTGAGGAGGTTTCGGATGATCGCCATAGAACAGCTACCCTTGCGAGGAGAAGGCGGTTTGATTGATGTCCTCGAATCGATGGCGGATTTCCGCAAGCCGCGCGGAAGACGGTTTTCCCTATCGTCGATTCTGGCGATCGCCGCGTGCGCGACCTTGTGCGGCGCCAGGAGCTTTGCGGCCATCACGCAGTGGGCGAAGGAGATTCCCCGGGAGACGCTCCTGCTTCTGGGGTGTCGACGCAAGAACCCGCCGAGCGAGAAGACATATCGACGGGTCGTGAACGATTTCGGGATACAGCGTTTCGAGGAGGAGGTCGGCCAGTGGTTCGCACGGCAATCAGCGTCTGAGGGTGAAGGGATTGCGGTCGACGGGAAGGTAGTCCGCGGAAGTGATGACGGAGACTCACCGGCGACACAGCTTCTCAGCGCGTTCTCCCACCAGGAAGGAGCGGTCCTGGCCCAGCAGCGCATCGACGAGAAGACAAACGAGATTCCGAGCATCAAGCCTCTCCTGGCGAATCTCGACCTCAAGAACGCGGTCATCACGGCCGATGCGATGCATACCCAAAAGGAGACCGCCCGCTACATCGTGGAGGAGAAGGAGGCCGACTACCTGTTCACCGCGAAGGACAACCAGCCAACGCTGCGAGCCGACATCGAACTGCTCAATCTCGAGGCTTTTCCCCCCTCAGGACAGGACGGTGAACAAGGGGCACGGCCGGGTGGAGAGTCGCGAGATTTGGGTGAGTAGTGATCTGGCCGGGTATCTGGACTTTCCCTACAGTCAGCAGGTTTTCCGGATTGAACGGACGGTCACGAAGCTCGACGGAACTCCTATGCGTCATGAAGTGGCATTCGGCGTCACGAGCTTGACCGCGGCGAAAGCGTCAGCTGGTCGGCTGCTCGAGCTCAACCGAGGCCACTGGGGGATCGAGAACCGCCTGCACTGGGTGCGCGACGTGACTTTTGACGAAGACCGCTCCCAGGTACGCAAGGGGGCCGGGGCCCAGGCCATGGCCGCTCTGCGGAACCTCGCGATCGGGCTGCTGCGACGGGCCGGGGCGACGAACATTGCGGCGGCTCTGCGTCACTGCATGCACCACGCCGAGAAGGCCCTGCGCCTGATCGGTCTCTGATCCTCAAGCCCAAGCGCTCGTCACTCCACAGAGAGAGGCCGGGCCGGAACACGGGGAATCCCTGCCAATCGCGGGCAGATTTGGGCTTCCAATGGGCTCATCAGCCCCCTTGCGAGCCTTTCAGGGTGTCCAGGAGGGCGTGCGGACGGCCGCGGCCGCTCCACGAGCTCCCGCATCCTGAGCGCTTCGCCTGCGCGCCGGCGACTTTGCCGTGCCCCTGAACCGCCGCTGCCGGGGCTGTCTCGTCGCCTCCCCTTCTGGTACGATGAGCTGCCGTCGATCGCCGACCCGCGCGCCGGGCGATCCATCCAGCTGACAGCCTGAAGCCCTTCGGAGAGCGTCGCGATGAACCAGACGAGGAGAGAGATCCGTCCCCACCTGTCGCGTCGAAACTTCCTCAAGCGCTCGGCGGCCGCGACCGGCGCCGCGCTCGCAGCTTCCGCCGCCCGCGGCGTCCATGCCGCCGGCTCGGACAAGATCCGCGTCGCGATGGTCGGCTGCGGCCACCGCGGCACGCAAGACGCCATCTACTGTCTCCGGTCGGCGCCCGGCGTCGAGCTGTATGCGATCGCCGACATGTTCCAGGACAGGGTCGACGAGTCGCTGCGGGGTCTCCGCCGGGAAGTGCCCGACAAGGTCAACGTCCCCGCCGGCCGTGTCTTTCTGGGCTTCGACGCCTGCGAGAAGGTCCTCGCGATGAGCGAGGTCGACCTCGTGATGCTGCTCACGCCTCCGGGCTTCCGCCCGCAGCACGTGGCCGACGCCGTGAAGGCCGGCAAGCACATCTTCATGGAGAAGCCCGGCGCGGTCGACCCCGCCGGCATCCGCTCCCTTCTCCGATCCGCAGACGAGGCGGACAAGAAGGGCCTCTCGATCGTGGTCGGCACCCAGCAGCGCTACGCGCCCCAGTACCTCGAGATCATCCAGCGGATCTGGGACGGCCAAATCGGCGAGATCCGGATGCTGAAGGCTCACTGGATCTGCCACATGGTGAACTGGCACTTCGCGCATCGACAGCCGGGGTGGAGCGACATGGAGTGGCAGATCCGCTGCTGGCCCTTCTTCACATGGCTCTCCGGGGACCACCTCGTGGAGCAGCTCTGCCACAACATCGACGTCTGCAACTGGATCATGAAGTCCACGCCGGAGAGCTGCATCGGCCTCGGCGGACGCCAGGTGCGCACGGGGCCCGAGTACGGGAACATCTACGACCACTTCACCGTGGAGTATCTCTACCCGAGCGGCCTCACGATGCTAGCCATGGCCGCTCAGATGGAGGGCGTGACCGAGAAGGTCGACAACACGATCGAGGGCACTCGAGGCATCGCCCGCGTCAGCCGCGCGTCCGCGAGCATCGAGGGCGAGAAGCCCTGGCGCTACGCGGGAGGGCACGACACCGGCGATCTCGCCATGCACGGAGCGCTGATCCGCAGCATCCGCGAGAAGAAGCCCATCAACGAGTGCCGGCGCCTGGCGACCACCACGCTGACGGCCATCCTCGGCCGCATGAGCACCTACACCGGCCTGGCGCTGAAGTTCGACTGGGCGATGAACGAGTCGAAGCTCGAGCTCGGACCGAAGAGGCTCACGCTCGGAGAGCTGCCCGTCGAGCCGGTGGCGATGCCCGGAAAGACCAAGCTCGTCTGACGCGGGCGGTCTCGTGCCGTCGGCCGCCGCGAGAACCGCAGGCGCACCCGCCCGACGGCCGCCGACGTCAGCGCGGCGGGCTTCAGCGCTCCGGGAAGCCCATCGCCGTCTCGACGAAGGCGCGCACCGACTCCACGGGGGTCTCGGGGAGGATCCCGTGGCCCAGGTTGCAGATGTAGGCGGGATCTCCGGCGACGCTCTCGAGCAGGGCGCGCGTCATCTCCCGCACGGCGCGCGGTGGCGAGAAGAGCGCGGCGGGATCCAGGTTCCCCTGGAGCGCCACGCCGGGGCCCACCCGGCGGCGCGCCTCCGGCAGGCTCACCCGCCAGTCGACGCTGAGCACGCGGGCTCCCGAACGGGCCATCAGCTCGAGGAGGTGGCTCGAGCCGTTGACGT
The DNA here is from genome assembly GCA_016928605.1 of Planctomycetota bacterium. Lineage (GTDB taxonomy): Bacteria > Planctomycetota > UBA8108 > UBA8108 > UBA8108 > JAFGKN01. Next base: position 4,171 of record JAFGKN010000338.1, read on the forward strand.
AGAGGATCGTAGGCACTCCCAGCGGCCGCAGGGCTTCGAAGATCCTCGTCTGGCCGCGGAGCGCGAAGCGGGCGTAGTCCTCGGCGCCGAGCAGCCCCGCCCAGGTGTCGAAGAGCTGCACGGCGTCGGCCCCGGCGGCGACCTGGCGCTCGAGGTGATCGATGGTCGCATCCGCGAGCATCTCGAGGAGCTCCTCGAGCGTCTCCGGATCCGAGTGCATCATCCGCCGGATGCGGTCCCCGCTGCGGCGAAACTCCCCCTCCACCAGGTAGGAGGCCAGAGTGAACGGAGCGCCGGCGAATCCGAGCAGCGCCGTCCGGTCTCCCAGCTCCCGCCGCAGCATCCGGAGGGTCTCGGCGACGGGCTGCGATCCCGCGCCGGGCTCCGGCAGCCGGAGAGCCCGGACGTCGGCCGGCTCGCGGACCGGACGGTGAAAGACGGGACCGCGATCCGTGTACTCGAGCGGCGCGCCCATGGCCTTCAGGATGAAGAGGATGTCGTAGAAGACGATCACCGCGTCCATGCCGAACTCGCGCCACGGCTGGAGAGAGACCTCGAAGGCCAGGTCGGGCCGGGTGCACATCTCCTCGAACGAGTGGCGGCCGCGGAGCTCCTGGTACCGGGGCATGTACCTGCCCGCCTGCCGCAGGAGCCAGACGGGAGGGCGGCCGCGGCATCGCCCCCAGGCCGCGTCCAGAAACCGCGCGCGTGATGTCGCCGGCCGCTCGCCGGATTCGTTCTTCTCGCTCATGGATCCTCGTCGTCGCTCGAAGGCGAGATTGGCACGCGATGCGCTCTCCAGCCCCCCGCGGGGCCTGAACGCTCACCGTTTTTGCACTTGCGGGCGCTCTTCGCAATCCGGAAAATGCCCGGCGGCCGCGGTTTCCCCCTCCGCACCGCTGACGGGCCGCCGCGCGAGGCGGTCCCGAGCCCGCGGCGAGGGCGGCGGCTTCCGGGAATCGAGCGGGGCCGAGTCTGGGGACTGCCGTCGAGCGGCGGGCGGGCTCCGGATGATCGGCGCCTCGCCGGCGCGCGACCGAGGCCGAGTGTGCGGGAGGCTCCTTGAACCCCCTGGATCGAACCGTACTGCGCGCCGGCACCCGCGGCAGCCCGCTGGCCCTCTGGCAGGCCCGTTGGGTGATCGACCTCATCCGCGAGCGCTCGCCCGGGGCGCGCATCGAGATCGTGGAGATCCGCACGCGCGCCGAGGAGGTCCCCGACCGCTCGATCGCGGAGATCGGAGCAGCCGTCTTCACGCGCGAGCTCGACGAAGCTCTGATCGACGGGCGGATCGACCTCGCCGTCCACAGCCTCAAGGACATCCCTTCAGCGCTGCCCGAGCAGCTGGCGCTGGCGGCCGTCCCCCCGAGGGAGAGCCCGCTCGACGCCTACGTGTCGTGGGACGGCGTGCCGCTCGAGCGCCTCCCGGCGGGAAGCCGCGTCGGCACCGGGAGCCCGAGGCGAAAGGCCCAGATCCTGGCGCTGCGGCCCGATCTCCAGATCGTCCCCCTGCGCGGAAACCTCGAGACGCGCCTGCGCAAGATCCGCGAGCAGGACCTCTGCGGCACTCTCCTCGCCCTCGCAGGGCTCAGGAGGATGGGGCGCGAGGATGCGGTCACGCAGATCCTCGAGCCCGATGTCGTGCTCCCGGCTGTGGGCCAGGGCGCCGTGGCTGTCTGCACGCGCCGCGATGACGCCGTTCTGCTCGAGCGGCTCCGGCCCCTCGAGCATCGCCCCACGCGGCTCGCCGTCGAGGCGGAGCGGAGCTTCCTCGCCGAGCTGCGAGGCGGCTGCCAGGTGCCCGCGGGAGCGCTGGCCTCGGTGGAGGGGGCGGATCTCCGGATCGACGGCGTGGTCGCCGCGCCGGACGGGTCCTCCCTCGTGCGCGGAACCCGGCGGGGAGCCGCCGAGAGCGGCCGGGAGCTGGGCCGCGGCCTCGCCCTCGAGATCCTCGAGCGCGGCGGGCGGGAGATCCTCTCGCTGCTGCGGGGGAGTTGAGCCATGGCGAGCCTGCCGCTCGAGGCGAGGACGGTCGTCGTCACCCGGAGCCTCCGGCAGGCCGCACCGCTGGTCGAGCGGCTCGAGCGGCTCGGCGCCCGGGTCGTCGCCGTCCCCGCGATCCGCTTCGCGCCAGCCGACGATCTGCGCGAGTGGCGAGCGGCTCTCGAGCATCGCGCGTCGATCAGCCATCTCGTCTTCACGAGCCGCAACGCCGTCCGCTTCTTCCTCCTCCTCGGCGAGCGCGAGGCGATCCCTCTCGCCTTCTGGCGCGCCCGGCGCGTGGCGGCCGTCGGCCGCGGCACGGGCGAGGAGCTCGCGGCGGCCGGCCTTCCTCCCGACCGGGTGCCGGGCACCCAGACCGGCGTCGACCTCGCCGCCGAGCTCATCGAGAAGGAAGGAGTGGGCCCGGGGAGCGTCCTGCTCGTGCCGCGCTCGGCCATCGCCGCCCCCGAGGCCGTCGACCTCCTGCGAGCGGCCGGCGCCGGGGTCCACGCTCCTGCCATCTATCAGACCCTTCCCCAGAGCCCCGAGATGGCCGAGCCCCTCTTCGCGCTCCTCGACGCCGGAGAGCCGGTCGACGCCGTGACCTTCGCCAGCCCATCCGCGCTCGACGGATTCCTCTCCATGACGGGAGATCGAGGCCGGGATCTCCTGCGGTCTCCGCGGACGCGCATCGTCGCGATCGGCCCCACGACGGCCGGGGCGATCCGCGAGGCCGGGCTCGAGGTCGCCGCCGAGGCGCGCCAGCCGGGGATGGATGAGCTCGCCGAGGCCGTCGTCCGCGCTCTCGGCTCCGGCGGCTGAAGCCAGCACAGCCGAAGCGGTGTACGATCAGCTCTTCAGATAGCGGAGCAGGGTAATACCGAGCGCGGAGAAGGACATCACGCCGAGCCAAGCTCCGACGGAGGCGTTGAGGAATCCGCGCAGCCCCATGTCGGCCGCGAAGGAGCTCAGCACGAAGAAGCCGGTCGCGATCACCGCCGAGACCAGAGCGCCGAAGAAGACGTTGCGCGATCCGTAGTAGGTGATCACCGGAAGTCCGACGAGGAGCAGCACGAGCGCGCCGAGCGGCGTGGAGAACCTCGAGAAGTACTTGACCACCCAGCGCCGGTCGGCGGACTCCTGCATCTTCCGGCGCAGCTCGCCGAGCCTCATGTAGACCACGTCCTCGTGGCTCGCCTCGATATCCTCCGGGATCATGCTGGTCTCGAGGGGATACTCCGGAAGGCTCTCGTAGAGAGGGGGCACGGTCCCCGCCGGGCCTTCGAAGGGGGGCGGCACCAGCTCCTTCTCGACGTACTCCTCACGGGGCGTGTAGCGGTACTCCTGGACCCGCGCCCCCCGCATCAGCCAGTAGGGCTCGCCGGAGATCTCCGGCTGCATCCATCTCATGGAGCTGGCGTGGACGTAGAGCTCCCGCCGCGGAAGAGCGCTCTGGCCGACCCGCTCGGTGGGGATGACGGTGATGCCCTCCGCCTGGCGCTCGAGGATGTCGTAGCGCTTCATGACGATGAGGATGCCGTGCTTGTCGTCGGCGAACTTCTGATTCTCCAGAAGCATGCGGCCCGACCGCTTCCCCGAGACCTCTCGGATCGTCTCGACGTTGAGGGGGATCCAGAGCTCCTGCAGCGCAAACGTGCCGAGCGAGATACAGGCTCCCGCCAGCAGGATCGGCAGGAAGATCCTCGTGAAGGAGCGGCCGTTCGCGAGCATGGGGACGAGCTCGTTCGCCCGGTGCAGGAGGGTGACGCTGAAGAGCCCGGACGTCAACGCGATGACCGGCCCCAGGAGCTGGCAGAAGACGACAGGAAGAACGGCGATGTAGTAGCGGATGGAGAGACTCAGGAACTCTCTGAAAGTCTCCGTGCGCTCGAGGAACTTCTCGAGGTTCTCGAAGGCATCGATCGCCACGTAGACCACGTTGAAGCACACCAGGTTCCCGGCGTACAGCGCCAGGAAACGGCGCACGATGTAGAGGTCGAGCGTCCTGGGAACCGCTGCTTTCAAGAGGTTACGAGCCACCATCCTCGACCCGACGGTTCTCCGCGTTTTCCATCTTCCCGGAGGCCGCAGCCGGCAGCCGGCAGGCGCCTCCCCGAGTCCGTCTCCACCTGTGCGTCACGGCTCGCGCTCCCGTGGTCCCGCGCTCTCGACCTCCTCCCCGACGCTCTTTCGAGGCAGGCGGTAGAGCGACGCGCGCAAGGCCTCGAGGAATCCCCGGAACCGCCCTTGAAGCTGTCCCCGCTCGAGGACGTAGAAGCCGAACGTCGGGATGCCCACCAGCAGGATCGTCCCCATGTGCAGCGACAGCCACGGCGCGAAGCCTTTCTCGCCGAGGATCTGCCCCACGGTTCCCAGGCCGTAGAAGGCCGACGGGCCGATGATGCAGGAGACGAAGAAGGCGACAAACCGGTTCTCCGCGTTGAGGAAGAGAGCCACGACTGCCGCGAGCACTGGATAGAGGAAAAAGCTCGCCATCCGCGCCCAGCGCCAGTGGAACTCTGCGACGGTCTTGAAGTACTCCTCCTGGCTCTTCGCGTACGCCGGATCCTCGGGGCTCATGGCCTCGAGCTCGCGGCGCGCCATCGGCATCTGCGAAGCGAGCGTGCCGAGCGAGAGCTGCTTTGGACGGCGCCGGATGCTGATGCTCCCGGCGGGATCGTAGCTCACCGGCAGAACATCGAGGTCCATGCGCTGCATGAAATCGCTCGGCTCGTGGGGGTGGAAGATCTGATCCGACACGAAGAGCCGGACGTTGTAGAGCCGGAAGACGATGACGGTCGGCAGTTCCGATTCTCCCTCGGCTTCCTCGTCTGCGCCAGCCGTCCCGTCCCGCGGCCGGCGGGGCGGCGTGAACCCCTCCCTCCTCAGGTCCTCCGGCAGGAGCACCTCACCCCTCTGCGCGTAGAGGTAGAGCGACTCGGAGACGGGGTTCAGACCCTTGACCAGCTCCTCGGGGAGGATCCCCTGGCCGCCGCCGTCCTTCTGGTTGTTCTCGCTCCCCAACTGCAAGCTGAGGAAGATGCCCTGGAGGCTGCGCCCGTTGTACTGGCGGATCCAGAGGCTGTGGTTCCCGAAGGGGAAGTCGCGGTTGCTGCCCTCGCCGAGGTAGCGGAGCTGGGCCTCCAGGAGCGCCCGGCCGATGTCCCGTTTCCTGAAGTTCATCTCCGGAGCCAGGTAACCCACCACGATGGAGCCCGCCGTTGCCGCTGCCAGACCCAGCAGCAGGGCCGGCGCGAGCAGCTGCCGGTGGGAGAGCCCGAAGCTCTTGAGGGCCGTCATCTCCCGGTCCGCGACCGCCCTGCCGTAGACCAGCGCCGTGGCGAAGAGGAGCGCGAGCGGGATCGAATCGTTGAGCATCGCCAGCGCGGTCGTCCAGAAGGCCGGCAGGACGAGGAGAAAATCGATGTCGAGCCGCCGGGAGATGACGACCGAGACCAGCAGGGCGTATCCCAGCTCGAGCATCAGGAGGACGAAGCCGAAGACCTTGAGGATCTCGATCCCGAGGTAGGCGTGCAGCGTCCACGAGACCCCCGCTCTCGCGGTGCGGTCGGCTGGCGATCGGCTTGGAGAGAGGATCCGGAGTGCGCTCACCCCCGAAATGAAGCCAGAGGCGTGGGCAAATAGCAAGCCTGGACTTCCGGCGGCTTTCCAGCTACCTTTGAGCCGACGTTTGCGTCCATCGGCGCCGTGTTCGCCCGGCTGGGACTCTGCGGATCGGGGTCGCGCCCC
>JAFGKN010000033.1 GCA_016928605.1 Planctomycetota bacterium
CGAGGCGTCATCCTCGGCCGCTTCGCGCTCGCCAGGACGGATGGAAGCGCGAGAGTCGCGTCCGACGCACGCGCGGTCTCGCGATGGCAGGTGGGTGCGCGGGCACAATCACGCCGGATGAGGACCACGCTCGCGGTGTGAAGATCCCGATGCTTCTACCAGGAGCTTCGCGCGGCGCGAGACACGCGACGCGGAGCCGACGAATCGGTCCTACGGGGCAGAGCCACGGGCCGGATGAGGCTCGGTTGCGCTCCAGGTCGCGGGGATGACGGGGTCAGCGGGCGTGCTGGCACCGGGTGCCGCGCTCCAGGGAGGCGTGGGCAGCGACGACACCGGGCGCCAGGGCGGCTCGCGGGTCTGTGTAGGGAGCGAAGCGGGCACGCTCCAGGAGGTAGCCCCCTGCTTCGCAGCGGAGTGGTTCCGATAAGGAGCGGCAGCGATCGTTTTCCGCGAGCTATCCGTGGATGCCTGCGGATCTCAGGCGGCATCGACACTCAGCCGGCCGAAGCCGTCGCGAGTTGAGAGAGCTGGGGACCGGGCGGAGAGCCAGCGCGGTACTCGGCGACGACGTCCTCGAAGACCTGACGCACAGCACGGAGCCTGTCCTCGCACCCGGTGCTGTTTGCCTCCCAAGCGGTCCAGATCGCCTGCGCGCGGTCGGCGACCGTGTACGCGTTCTGGCTCTGCATGGAGAGCAGCGCCTCCCGCAGGCGGCGCTCACCGTATCCATGACCGCGTGCGAAGAGCGTTCGCTGGTCGGGGAGCCACTGCGTGTCGATCATGTCGAGGCCCTCGGCGAGGACCACCTCGGGTTGATCGCGCAGAATCGTCTTCTCTCGCTCTTCCCTCGAGCGCTCTTCTCGCCGTTTGCGTCGTTGTTCGCTTTCGCGCTTCGCTTCTTTTCGCTTCCGCGCTCGTTCAGGCCTCTTCTCCTCGCGGACGTTTCTGAGAATCCCGGCGAAGTACTGCTGGACGCACTTGATCTGGGCGGTTCCAGCCTTGACGCGCAGGCGCCGCTCGGCTTCGTGAATGTCCTCGAGCGCGTGGTCGCGATGCGCGCGAATGAAGTCTTCGGGGGTCCCGGGGAAGCCGTACTGGCGATGAATTGCGGTGAGAGTGAGGCGCACCGAGCGAAACTCCGCTCTCGCCTTCTCGCGTTGCTCCTCAATGATCTCTGGGAGCTCTTCAGCGCTTCGCTCTGCGAGCGGGTGCCCGCCCTCGCGCGGCGCTGCCTCGTAGACGCGCAGGAAGGCCTGAAGGAGCCTTCGGCCCACCGCTCGCGCAAAACCGCCGTCGTGAAACGCCGGCACCAGCTCGGCAATCTTGTTGGACAGGGCGCTCAGAGGCTCCAGGGCCTCCTTCACCGTCCGAAACGCTCGCTCTTCCGGCGATTTCTCCGTCGGCGCGCCCTCCTTCTGCGGTGCATGCTCACATTCCAGAGACTCGAGCGCCCTACGGGTGTACTCGGACATGTACGGCGTTCCCTGGTCGGAGATCACCTGCAGACCCGAGCGAGCAGCCTGCTCGATCGTGCGGACGATGAGCTCGGAGTCTTCCTTCTCATCGACGGAGAAGGACTCCCACAGCCGCTGCTTTCTCCAGCCCGGATCCTGCACCGAGACGATGTACAGCGGCACCCCGAAGAGCTGCCACCTGCTCGTGTCGGTCATGAGCTGGGTCTCGGGCGCCGTCTGGGTGAGGTCAAATCGCCCCGTAGCCTTCGGGCGTCGCTTCTTCTTGCGCTTGTCGTCGCCGGACGCCGCGGAGTCTCGATCCGATCTGCCGGCTTCTGAACGCTCGTCACGAGGGTCTGGAGGCAGCTCGTCCTTCCGTTCCTTCCAGCTGCGGAAGGTGCGCTCCGGGATGCCCAGCAGCTCGCAGAATCGCGCCTGGGTCAGGCCGTTCTCGGCGTTCAGGCGCTCCTGGGCCGCGACGAGCGCCTGCTGTCTCGTCCGAGAGAGCTCCGTCCAGACCTCTCGAGGCACGAGCGCGAGCAACTGGCGCAGGACGAGGCTATCGTCGGAGCGCTCCGGCTCGCGGCGCGGGCGGCCTGGGCGCGTCGCCTCGTTGACGATCTCTTCGAAAGACCCGATCACGCGGCTCTTCAAGCGGCTGATGCGCTCCCGCGAGATCCCGATTCCTCCAGCGAGATCGCCCACGGGCTTCGATATCCAGCTCGGATCCCAGGACGACGCGATCGATGCGCCGAGAAGAGCGAGCTCGGGACTCGGAGAGTGCGCAGACAGGGGGGTCTTCGTCTGAGGCTGCGTTGTCGTCGTGGGCACGAGTTCTGCGTTCGCTTCCGTCTCTGATCGAAGATCCCGACCTTCCCGAGAAGAAAGGTGGGCAGGTGATGGATCGACATCACCTGCCCATGACTTTGGGGTTAACTCTTGATTTCTCCCAGACGCACTCGGTGTCCGAAGAATCTCAGCTCGAGCTTCCCGTCGATGGCCACGAGTCGGAGCACTTCGGTCTGTCCCGGAGGCAGCAGCTCCGAGGAGAGATCGTCGAGGAGCTCCAGGCCTTGACGCTTGCGGCTCTTGCCCTCCATCGCCTCAAGCACCCGCTCCCATCGCCCAAAGAACCGGTCCGCTGGGGTCAGACCATCGAGTGCGAGGTGCGCTCGGTGGTGATTGTAGCGCTCGACGAAGAGCTTGAGCCGCTGGAGCGCGACCTCCTCGTTGTCGAAGTGCTCGACTTCCCAGAGCTCCCGCTTGATCGTCGCGATCACCGCCTCCACCTTGCCGCGCCCCTGCGGCCGGTAGGAACGTGTTGTATGGTGGTCGATCAGCTCACGCTGCAGGTAGTGCTGGAGGCCTTCGGGCTTGCCCCAGGCCAGGAAGGGCCCGGCACGGTCGGTGTAGATCGCCTCCGGCTTCCCGTGAAGACGGATCGCCCCCTGGAGCATCGCCACGACGTCTTCGCTCGACGGATTGGACAGCAGCGTGTAGCCCACCAGGAAGCGACTGAAGTCGTCAATCACTACTCCGAGCGCGCGACGACCCTCAGGCAGTCGCACCTCGGTGAAGTCGATCTGCCAGATCGCGTTTCGGTACGGCGCCTCCCAACTCCCGGGCGGCTCCGGCTCCTGGGGTCGTCCTGCGCGGTGCTCGAGCTCGTAGCCGTGCTTCCTCAGGACGCTGGCGATCGCTCGGATCGCCACGCGCCACCCCTTGAAGCGCTTCAGCTGAGCGCGGATCTGCGCCGGCCCCATGGTCGGGTAGCGCTTGCGGAGCTCGAGAATCGCCGAGACCTCGGGCTCCGAGAGGCCGCTGCCGGGACTGTGCGGAGCGGTCGGAGCCTTCTTCGCGGCGCTGGAGTCGCCGCTGGCCGGTGTCGGCGCCTCCTCGGATGCCGGTGGTTGCGAGCTACCGGGCCGAGCATCCGCAGTGGCTGAGCTCCCGCATCGGGCGCGACGTCTCTTGCCGGCCGGCTTCGGGGGCCTTTGGCGCAAATCCTTATCGGCCCTACGAACCCAGAGCCTGAGGGTTTCGGTCGAACAGCCGATCTCCTCGGCGACCTTCTAGCGCCGCAGGCCCCTCATGATGAGGCTGAGGGTAAGCCCGGTCACGATTTTCTGTGGGACTCCGATCAGGCTTTTCGAGGGGGAGTTGCCGTGAGGATGGGCGGGTCGACGCGTCGTGACGATGGGCCGTCGATAGCGTGCTGAAACAAAGCCGAAGAGGCGGGGTCCCCAACTGCCCCGGTAAGGGTGCGGTAGAGCTCAGCCAGGGTGTCGCTGGAAGTGGAGGTAGCTCTCTGTAGCGGGGGATCTGCGATGGTTCATGGCTCCTTCCTCCGGGAGGGCTTTGTGATCGTTCCGTTCCCCATCATCTCTGAGATACTCGGGGAACACCCCGCCGACGACGACGACGTCGGAGCCAGCAGCCAGCCCGCGGGATCGCGGACGATCCAGTGCTTTCGCTCCAGGGCAACCAAAGCGGCGCCCAGGCGTTCGTTCTTCACCCGGAGACGTTCCCGAAGCTCCGAGCGCGTCAGAGGGCCGGCGTTGGAGAGGAGCTCCAGGACCTGCTGATCGATGGAGCGATGGTCGCGCACGCCGGCGGGTCCTTGGATCTCGAGGTGGACTCGCTCCTCGTCGTCATCGACGAGGCGAAGCGTCACCGGCTCCGGCGCGCGAGCCGCGCGGTGCTCGATCGTCAAGACCACCCTTCCGTCGGTGTTGCGCAGATAGAGGTTGCTGTCGCCGAAGGCCCAAAGGTCGCCTGAGCCCCGGAGGGCCTGGCCTCCGGCCTGCGATCCGCCTTTGCGGGCATGGTGGACCAGAACGACGGCGACGTCGAATTGCCGCTGGAGCGCTCGAAGGAAGGAAAGTAGCTCGGAGATCTCCTGAGCGTCGTTCTCGTTGAGCCCATGAAGACGGA
>JAFGKN010000034.1 GCA_016928605.1 Planctomycetota bacterium
CCATGACGCTCGCCTCCGCCGGGGACGCCCGGGCGGCGATCGGTTATCATCGGGAGCGGACCGGCCGCCGGGATCCGTTCGCCGCAGTCAGAGATCTGCCGGCAGCGGCGCTCGCCGCCGCCGCGCTGCCGGGGCGCGTCGAGCGAGCCTCGAATCCGCGCGCCGCAGGCCGTCCGCCGCATCATTGCCGGAATACCGGCGGCCGGAGCGCCCGCCGGCCTCACCGCGTTCCTCGAAGGTCACCGATGGAGATCTGCATCATCATCCTTCTCTGCTGGCTCGCCGAAGAAGGTGCCGGGACCTCGGTGCCCGAAGTCCCGCCGCTGCCCCGCCGCGAGCTCGAGCGGAGAGTCGACGATCTCGGGCACGAGGACTGGAGGCGGCGCAGGGAGGCCGAGCGGATCCTCCTCGGGGAAGGCGGCGCCGTCCTGGAGAAGCTCCGCGAGGCGCAGCGGTCCGCGAATCCCGAAAAGGCGCGCCGGGCGCGGTTCATCATCTCGCAGCTCGATCCTCCGGCCGCCTGGTTCGCGATCCTCCGTTTCGAGCTCGGCCCGGATCCGAGGCTCGCAGCCCTCTCCACCGCGGAGGGCCCTGCGGGGAAGGAGATCGCGGCGACGGCGAGGCAGGGAGCCGGCGAGGCGCCGCCCTACGGCATCACCTGGCGGCCGGCCGGCGGAGACGGAGTGCGCGCGGCCGTGCGGCGCAGGGATGTCTCGTCCCGCGCGGAGGTCGAGTCCCCCTTCGAGACCTCGCCGTCGCTCTGGCGGCTCGAGCTCGAGGAGGAGAGCCGATACACGCGGCGATCAGGCATCCTCGGCGATGTGGAGCGCCGGCGCTTCCTCGTCGCGGTCCTCCAGCAGAGAGTCCCGCCGCCGGGGAAGGATCTCTCCGCGCCCGTCGAGAGCGACGCGATCCTGCGCTGGCTGGAGGAGATCCTCCTGGAGCAGGCAGCAGGGCCAGGCGAGCCGGAGGAGACCGCCGCCCTGGAGATCCTCGAGCTCCTACGGCGCGAGAGGGCGGCGGACGCGTTCCTTCGAGCGCTCGAGGTCGAGGAGACCGCCCTCTCGGGAGCTCTCGGCCTCGCTGCCATCGAGCACCCGGAAGCCGCCGCGCGTCTGCGGCGTGCGTTCGTCGCGCAGCGAGACGCAGCCTCCACGGCGACGCCCGATCGCATGTCGCGGATGCTGCGCGCCGCCGGCCGGCTCGCCTCCTCCGGCGATGAGGATGCGGTCGATCTGCTCCTCGAAGAGATCGTGAAGCGAGCGGTTCCCCACCACCAGGAGCTGCTCTCCGCCCTGACTGACGCGCTGCCGTCGCTGGCGCGGTTCCCGGCCCTCTGCCGGCGAATCCGCGAGACGGCGCTCCGCGAGGACATCCTCGCGCAGGCATCCTGGGCGCACCCCGAGACGGAGCTCTTCCTGACCCGTCTGCTCCAGGGGCTGGACGCGGAGGACGGGGAGGATCACCGGCTCGCCGCCCGCGCCGCCGCGGTGCTCGAGAGGCTCGCGGCGGGGAGCGACCTGCCGCCGCGCCCCTCGCTGAGCACGCTCGCCGCTCTCTGGAAGATCGCCGCCCGCAAGGCGTCGCCTTCCCTCCCCCCGCCCGACGAGTTTCCCCTGCTGGAAGCGTTCCTGTCGCGGCCGGGCAACACATCGGCGCTCCGGGAGGCGATCTCGTGGATCACGACCCGCCTGCCGGGCAGCGAGATCCCCGCCCCCTGCTTCGAGAACCTCCTCGCGCGCATCGAGGAGTCGATCTCCTCCTCGGAGCCTGCGCTCCGCGCCTCGCACGTGCAGCAGTGGCTGCAGCTCTCCGCGAGCATCCGCCTGGGCTCCGGCCAGCTCTCGCGCTGGGTTCGACTCCTCGAGTCCTGCGCGAGGGAGTATCGCGCCTCGCCCCCGGCGGCGGGCTCGCCGGCCGCATCGCGGTCTTCCCTCATCCAGCAGATCGAGAGGGAGCTGGACCGGTGGACGGGCCTCTCCGCGGCGGGCCGGGGCGCGGTGAGCGGCCGCACCGGCGCGGAGAGCCCCTGGGCGCGGTGGCTGAGCGACGCGGGGGCGGTGGCCAGGCGCGAGGAGGCGATCCGCGCCGAGCGGGAGGCGCTCATCGCCTCGGGCGGAGAGATCCTCTACTACGAGTTCGACGTCCTCCTCCCCGCGCGGCCTGCCCCGCCGGCCGGCGAACGCGCCGCGGCGGGACTCCGGATTCTCGAGGGCTTCCGCATCCGCGTACGGGCCGGCGAGACGGCGCTCGTCGAGGACTCGCGCGGGCAGCGCCACCGGCTCCTCATCGAGCGTCTGGGCCGAGGCGACCCGACGGTTCACCTGCTGAACGGGACGTTGCGGCTCGTCACCGGAGTGCCCGTCGCCGGCTCTCAGCCGGTCCCGCGGCTCCAGGAGATCGTCTACCGCACTTCCGATCGCGATCCGCTGGGACGGCCTTTCCACCGCCCGGCTTCATCGCGCCTGCGGACGATCCGCATGGTGGTCGACGTCTCGAGCGAGCCGGAGCTGCCGGTGGACGGGCGCCTGGCGCCAACCGAGCTCTGGGAGCGCCTGCGCACCCATCACCTGCTGCGCCCGCCGGAGGGCATCTCCCCGTCGGAGATGATCCAGCGCGCGCATCTACTCGGCGATCTCGCGGACCCCGCCGCGAGCGCGGTTCTCCGGGGCTTTCTCGCGAAGCAGCCGCCCTTCGCCGCCGGACAGCAGATCGCCCGCCGGCTGGAGGACATCGAGGGCGCGCCGGCCGTCGATTACTTCATCGGTGTGCTCGAGAGAGGCGCCGAGGGCGATGCTCTCGCGGCGGCGCTCGCTCTCTGCCAGCGAGGACGGCCCGAGGGGGCTCGCCGGCTCCTCGACACCGCCCGAGAGACTCCGCCGGCGACGCTGCGCGCATCCCGCGATGGCACGATTCTGCGCGGCCTGGAGCAGTACTTCCAGGCAGCCGGACCCGGCGCGGAGGAGGCATCGAGGGCGGTCCGGTTCCTCGCGGATCGCATCGTGGACACCCGGCTGCAGGCGTCCGTCCTGCGCGTCGTCGCCCACCTGGCGGGCACCGATTTCGGATACGCCGAGATCGCGCGGCGGCCCGTGGCCGAGCGCGTCGCGGCGCGCGACGCGTGCGTCGCGAAGGCGAAGCTCTGGCTGGAGGAAAGGGCGAGCGGAAGCGGAGCAGCCGCGGGGAACGCCGGCACGAGGTGAGGCGCCCCGCGCTGGCCGGTGGAGCGGGGCGCGGAGCCGGAGCATCGCCTCCGCTTCCCGGGAGCACCATCTCGCGAGGCATCGCCCCGCCGCGGCGCCGTCCGGCGTGGTTCAAAGCCGGGTAACACCGGTTTTGACGCGCGCCATCCCTTTTTGCGGGGGAGGCGGCCCCTCCCCCGCACCGGCCGCGACACG
>JAFGKN010000339.1 GCA_016928605.1 Planctomycetota bacterium
AAGGTGATCACAAGTATCGAGATACCGGATGAGAAGCCTACAAGAACTTGTGAACGGGAGCACTTAGTCCAGCGAGAGGCAGTAGAAGGCTCCGTCGTCAGAGGCCTGGAAGAACCGGTCCTGATGAACAATCCCGCGGCAGAGGATTCCTCGGGGAGGGGACTCGGAAGCCCCGGCTGTCTTGAAGTCCCAGATGAGATCCCCGCTGGCCACATCGCGGCACATGATCTGTCCATCGCGCGTGCCGATCATGAGCTTGTTACGGAAGACGAGCCCTTCGTTTTCGATGGAGCTCATGGTCTTGACCCGCCATCGCTCGGATCCTGTCTTCGGATCGAGACATACCAGCTCTTCGGTGGAGATGGGGCAGATCAGAGCTTCGTGCTCCAGGGAGACGGTGAGCGGCGCCGTGATTCCCGCAGGGGCCTGTGTGGTCCACAGGGTCTTGCCGCTGGCCAGGTCGACGGCCTGGACGAGCCCGCTGATGAGGCCCACAAAAGCGCGGCCGTCGACGATGGTCCCGCTGTGGTTGGTGCCGGCGAGCAGGCTGATGGCGTTGTAGGCCCTGCCGGAATCGAGATCCAGCTTGAGAAGCTTGCCCTCGGCCGCGAAGGCGTAGACAGTCGCTTCGCTGACTTGAGGGCGTCCGAGAATCGTGAGGCGTTGGCTCTGGCTCCAGACCACGTTGCGCTCGACCAGGCTGATACCGGACAGCAGTCGTCCGCCGCAGTTGACGACGATCATGCCATGGGGGGTGGCTTGACTGGGTGCATGCTTGATGGGATGCAGCCCGCTCGAGGCGGGGATCGGCTGTCCCTCCAGCACTCCACTCTGCACATCCAGGGTGTAGACCATTCCATCGAAAGCGCCGACATAGACAAGGTTCCTCCAGAGTCCCAGGCCGCCTGCGACGTCGGCCTTCTCTGGGATCTCGAACCTCCACTTGACGTTGCCTCCCATGTCCAGGCAGAAGATGACGCCATCTCGATTGGAGAACAAGACGTCCTGTCCTGTGGCCGCGGGGAAGCCTTCGCTGGGAGCCCCGTGCTGGAACGTCCACTCCGCCCCCTTGCGGAGCTCCACTCGCACCTCGGCTATCTGGAGAGGATTCACGCGGAGGCTGTGCGGCAGGTATCCTCGGCGTGCGACGTGGATGACCGTCTGCCTGTCCGCGGGGAGCTTGACGATCGTGGGAGTCTGTCTCTGCTGCGGAATCTTGTCCACAAAGACGTCCGCGTTTTCCGGGATGGACGCGATCCTGATGGGAAGGAGCGCCGACTTGGCTGCTGGAGAGTGAGGATACTTGAGCACCAGCTCGGTGAGAATCGCGTGAGTGCGGCGGTAGTCGTGTCGCTTCTCGGCCCGTCGAGCATCCTCCTCGAGCTCGGCGGCCGCCAGGATGTAGGCATGGATCTGGCTCGCCCTCTTTTGTGCCTGCGCGAGGGCCTCGTGCAGCTGGCGGCCGGGCCGGCCATGGTACGTCTCATACGTCTCCGTCAGCAGCTTGAGGGCAGTCTCGTATCCTCCCTCCTGGATGAGCTTCTCTGCCCTGGCAAGGGCCGACAGAAGAGTGCGCGTATCCGTATCCAGGCGGCGCTGATCCTCGGCTTGCTTCGCGGCTTGTGCCGACAGGATTTCCTCTCGCAGCTCCTCGATGTCTTTTTTGAGGGTGGTGATGGGGAAAGCGCTTTCGAACTCATCAAAAGTCTTCTTCGCCCTGTCGAATGCACAGTACTTCAGGTGGGTGGAAATGGCGGCGCGGCTCTCTGCGAAGGCGGTTCTTGAAAGGATCTCGACGTAGCCAAGGTACATGACGATCGCGAGGAAGGTCATGAGAATCCCGCTGATTACCGCGGTCCGCAGCACATGCAGCAGCTTCGTCCGGGGGCGACTGGAGTCATGGAGGATTCTTTTGACTTGACCGCTCTCGCCAGGCGCTAGCTTGCTCAAGAGCTCGTACGTCTTGCGGAGTTTCGAGATGTCTTGACGCCGCTCGTGCAGCGTCGCGACCGTCTTGAGGAGTCCGACAGCCTCGCTCTTCCTGCCGACTGAGAGGAGCAGTTCGGCCGCCTCGTGGTAGAGGAGCGGCTCCTCGGGGAACTCCTCGATGATCTGCAGGAGGATCCGCGAACCCTCGTCGGGGCGCTGTGCGGACTTGATGCTCTTGAGCAAAGCGCGAATGGCCAGAAGCGCCTCATCCCGTCTGTTCAGTCGGGCGTTGAGGAGGATGATCTTCTGGTGTGCCGGCAGATGGTCAGGGTCTATCTGAAGAAGTTTCTCTGCGTAGCCGCGAGCTTTCCGCGCATCGGTCGCCTCGCACGACTCGATGAGCGCCGCGTAGTGCTTGATCAGTTGCTCGGGACGACTCTTGGCTTTTTCGAGCAATCCGATCAGCTCGGTGCGTGCTCTGACGTTGGAGGGGTCGTCAGCGAGGATGCTTTCGTAGATGGTGATGGCCTCTCGCGACTTGAATGTTCGCCGCAGCTTGGCGGCGAGCTCCTCCTTCTCCGGGGGCTCGAGCTCGCGGATATGCCCGGCTGTCTTCAGCGCGAAGAGCGCGTTGTGGACCTCGTATCTCGAGAGAGGCAGCTCGGCGAGCATCTTTTCGATCGTCTTCTCGCCGGTCAACGACTTCCGGATGAGCTTGTAGTTGCGGTCGGGAACATCGACACCCTGCGGAACTGATGCGGGCAGAGCCCCCGCGACCGCCGTGAAGATCTCGTGGTCCGAGCGGACCACCTCCTGGAACCGGATCCAGTCGTCCTCCCGGCGGACCGTCTCCATCAGGACGCCGTTGACGTTGTAGATCAGCGAGTTGCCGTAGCTGTTGGGATCGAAGAGCTCGAGATCGGCACACTCCTGGTTTGCCTTGAATTCGTAATGGATTTCTCTCTCGAGGAAAACCTCGAAGAGAAACTCCTCCAGCTGTTTGCGGATCTCCTTCCCGACCTGATCGGCGGTGATCACCCCGCGGCGGATCAGAAAATCCCCCGGGAAGTGATTCGTCGGATTCCAGGTGGAGATGGCGTTCTGGAATTCCGATTCGGTGACGATCTTCTCGCGCACGAGCGCAGCCTTAAGCAGGTCCGGATTGCCGGGAGACGTGGCCAGCGGCCGGATACCGAGCTTGAGCACACTGATGTTTCGGCGGAAGCTCTTGCCCTCGACGGACAGGACTCCCTCCTGGCTGTTCATGAACAGCGCCTGGACGATGTTGCTGATCGGAATCTGGGATGCGTCGCCTCGGAAAGCCACTCAGCTTACCCCCATGTCCAGTGGAGCCGCCGCGGCGAGCACGGGCTGCCCTCGAGGCTCTGTCTCGGGCAACCTCTGGATCAAGACCGCCGTCATGTCATCCTCCTGGGGATGACCTGCCGCGTATCGGAGGATCCGCTCGAGGAGGTGATCCAGGATTTCCTCGCAGGAATGCTGGCCAGGCTCGATCTGCGTCAGCTCGAACGCCAGGCGCTCCCGGGAGAACGTGCCTCTTTTGTCGTTGCGGCATTCCGGAAGACCATCCGTGCACATCAGGAGGCAATCCCCGGGCGCCAGTCGTACGGACGAGTCCTCGATCTGGGAAGCGAAGAAGGCTCGGGTGGCGGGACCGATCGCTACACCTCGCGATCGGAGGATCTTCTGCTCACCCCCCGGGCGGAAGAGAATCGGGTTCTCGTGTCCTGCGCGTGCGTACTGGAAAACCCCCGTGCTCACGTCGAGAATGCCGTAGATCGCGGTAACAAACGTCTGCCTGCTGAGATCGAGGGAGAGATCCTGGCTCACCTGTCTGAGAACGGCGCTCGGCTTGCAGAAGCGGGGATCCAGCGCTCGGATGTTGATCAGCTTCTTGCTGATTCCCATGACGAGAGCCGCATCGATTCCGTGTCCGGAGACGTCTCCCAGAGACAGCCCCAGCCGGTTGCCGGCGAGGTCGATGAAGTCGAAGAAGTCACCGCCGATCTTCTCGGAGCTTCTGTAGGAGAAGGCAAAGCTGAAGCCCTCCGCGAAAGGAGCCTCCTGCGGCAGGAGCTTCTGGACGCACTTCTCTGCAGAATCCAGCCCCTTCTCGAGGTTGAACGTCCGTTTCAGCGAATGGTTCAGGTGGACGATGCGCTTCTGCTTCTCCTTCCAGCCGCGGTCCGAGGACGACCTCTGGACCGAGGGGCTCCTGGCGATGACTTCCGACTTCGAGGCGGCTGCGCGGGGCGGCGCGGAACGGGTCTGGCGGGGGTCACCGATGATCTGGTAGACGTCGTAGACTCCTGCGAGCCTGAGCATGTCCACGAGCCGCGGCGGAGGGGAGCAGATGAAGAAAGTCTCTCCCCTGCGCTCACAGCGATTCTTGATGGTCTTGAGCAGGGCCAGGACGGTGGAGTTGAAGGCCATGGGGCGAGCGACTCCGGCGTCGAGGCTCTCCTCGACGAACTCGAGTCCGACGCTCCCCTGGCAGCGCAGGGAGACCTTGTCGATCTCCTTGGCGAGGGCGGCCGAGTACGTTCCCCTGACCGTCAGGAGCGAGATGTCGCGCTTCGAAGAGAGCTCGATCGTCGCCTCCCCGAGGTCGAATACGGTCGTGTGAACCTCGTGGCCGTCCTCGAGGAGCTCCTTCAGCTGGGTGACACTGACGTTGATATCGCCTTGCACCGATGGCCTTTCGTCGGGTGGATCGCGCCGCACGGCCTGCCCCCGTGGAGGGCGGGCCGGCAGTGTTAATCCTTGAAAAATATAAAGTTAAGTCGGTGCGGCAACGCCCCTTTGGCACGGAGAC
>JAFGKN010000340.1 GCA_016928605.1 Planctomycetota bacterium
CGCCGCGGCGGCCCGCGGGGGAAGCTCCGCGAGGCGGAACGTCTCGACCGGCCCTGGCGCTCCGGCATCGCCCGGATCCGGGCGGAGCTGCTCGATCTCCTCCGGTTCCCGCAGCCCCGGATAGTCCTCGACGAAGAGGTCGAGAAGCGCGGCCGCCTCGTCTCGCGCTCCCCGCGCTGCGGCGTCCGCGGCCAGCGAGAGCATCGCCTCCGCGGCGGACGGCGCGTGCGATCTGCGGATGGCGATCCTGAGCCGCTGCGCCGGGGAGGATGCATCCTCGAGCAGCTTTCGCGTCTTCTCTTCCTCGCTCCGGAAGGCATCGCTCGAGCGGATCCGCTCGGCGAGGGCGCGCGCTTCGTCGTCCGCGTCCTCGCGGGGGAAGACCAGCTCGCGCAGCCGCTCCGAGGCGTAGATGCCGGCGTCGGCATCGTTGCCGTCCGGGGTGTGGACCGTGCGGCCTTGCTCGACGAGTAGAGCGAGCCAGACGGCGGCCGCCTCCTCCGGAGACGAGCCCGCCACCAGGTCGGCCTCGCGCATCCTCCACTCGACGCGCGCCTTCTCGCTTCCGATGAGCTTCGCGCCGCGCTCGAGAAGCTCGCGGACGAAGCGCGGATCCTCCGTCGCATCCGCGGCGGCGGAGACCGTCTCGAGCAGATCCTTCACGAGCTTGGTCCGGAGGAGCCCCTTCGGCTGCTCGTCGATCAGACGGTAGAGGATCTCGATCGCCTCGGCGTGGCGGCCGGATCCCCTCAGCAGCCGCGCGTTGCGGAAGAGGTTCTCGCTCTCCCGCCCGCGGACGATGTCCCAGGAGTCGCTCTGGCTGCGGATCGCGGCCATGCCCCAGCCCGCGAGCGCGACGAGCTCGCCTCCGATCGGAAAGAGGTTGATCGGCTCCTCGCTCGAGACGCGCGGATCGAGGATCGTGTACTTCTCGACGACCTCCCCGCTGGCGCTCTCGATGGCAGCGACGATGTTCCCGCGGGCCGGGAGGTAGACGCGGCCCGCCGCCGCGAATCCGTGGCCTGCCCCCGGGCCGATGCTCTCGCTCGTCCAGACCTCATCTCCCGACTCGATCGCCAGCGCGCGGACGCTGTCGCCCGCCACGTAGACGCGCTCGCGGTCGGCCCCGACGAGCTGCGAGAAGCCTCCGTCGACCGTACGTTCCCAGACGACTCCTCCGGTCTCGGGATCGAAGACCGTCAGGTAGTCGCTGTCCCGCGGGGCCGCTACCAGCCAGCTCCGCTTCTCGCCGCGGACGAGGATCGGGTGCGAGTTGCTCCAGCCACCTCGGCCCGTGTAGGGGTTGTACCCCGCGCCGAGGCGGATCCGGGAACGGTAGCGGCTGAGCCAGCGGAGGCGGCCTCCCTCGGCCTCGGCCGCGCCGGCCAGGCCATGCCCGGGGACGAAGTAGACGACCCCGCCCGAGGCGGCGACCATGCTCCCCTGCTCGATCAGCGATCCGTAGCGGATGTAGTAGCTGGTGCTGAAGGAGTAGTAGCGGGAGATCCAGCGCACGGACGCATCCATCTCCGACGCGTCGATGCCCACGAGGTAGTAACCGCCGTCGCGGGTGGCGGGCGCCACGAGCAGCCCCCCGGCCGGCGCGGGGGGAGCGGTGAACGCGAGGCCGCGGGCGTCCATCCCCCCCGCGCTCCTGCCGCTGACCTTCCAGCGCAGCTTTCCGCTCTCGGCATCGAAGGCCAGCAGATGGTTGGAGGAGTACTCGGCCTTGCCGCTCTGGGAGAAGGCCGCGGGGCTCGAGTGATCCAGAGCCACGACCAGCGCGCGCGCGCCGGGCGAGGGGCGGAAGACCGTGAGCGCCTTGCCTCCCTGGTCGAAGTAGTCCGCGCTCTGCTGGACGGCCGAGATGATGTTGATTCGAGAGGTCGCCTCCGGCGCCGGCGGAGGCCCTGGATCGGCTGACCAGCGCAGCTTGCCGCTGCGGCGGTCGATGGCGGAGATCTTCGCGCCGCTCCTCACGATCGCGAGATCGCCGTGGGCCACCGCCTGCAGGACGGGGTAGCTGCCGGTCGCGGTGCGCTGGCGAGCCTGCGGCGTGAGTGGCTCCCGCACCGAGTGGATCCAGCGCGCTTCCGTGCCCAGCGGGGGCAGCATCTCGGGGGAGATCTCCTCGGCGACGCGCGCGTAGCCTCCGAGGGCCGTCGGCCAGGGCGAAGGCGGAGCGGATCGCTCGCGAGCGGCCTCCTCGAGCTGGACGAAGAGCTCGTGCTCCGGCAGCGCCGCGCCGAGCACGGCTCTTCCGCGCACGCTGACAGCGGCCTCGGAGTGATCCTCCGCCGCCGTCTCGAGCCGCAGGCGCCCCTCGCGACTCTCGCCCGCGAGGAGGTGGTAGAGCGACGAGAGCGCGAGCCACACGGGCCGCTCGCCGGGACCGAAGCGCGCGGCGGCCGAACGGAGCCCCTCGTCGAGGACGTGGGCGGCGGCCAGCGTCTCGCCGCCGTCGGCGAGGCGCAGCGCCCACTCGCGCCGCGCGGCGGTGCCGGCGTCGGTCAGCGGGTATCGCTCGGCGATGCGGCGGAGCTCCGCGACGGCCTCGGCGAACGGCAGATCCAGAGCGGAGCGGAGCGCGCGCTCGGCCGGAGCCTCGTAGGTGCGGCGGTAGAGCTGCCGGGCCTCCTCGGGCAGAGCGGCCAGCCTCTCGCGCGCCGCGGCCGCCACCGGCAGGTAGAGGATGCCGTCGCGCGAGTAGACCTCCACCGTGGGCACCAGCTCGTCGTCGCTCACCTCCTCGTCGTCGCGCTGCGGGCCGCGCCCCGCGCGGCGGTCGTCCGCTCCGGCGGCGGCCGCGCCCTCCCCCTCGCCCGCGCCTTCCTCGCCGCGGGCCGCCCGGTCGCGCGCGGCCCTCTCCATGGCTCGCCTGCGCCGGAGCGCCCTCAGCCGCGCCGTCCGCCAGTGGTCCGGCGACGTCGCCTCGGAGAGGATCTCGTCGATCGCCGCGATCCCCGCGGCCCACTCCTCGCGCGAGAAGTGATCCTCGGCCCGGTCGAAGCGCCCCTCGACCTCGATCGGCTCGCTCGGGACCGCGCCGCTGCGGTACTCGGGGGAGACGTCGTGCCTGAGCCGCCCGCGATCGGCCTCGCCGCCCTCCTCCACGGCGCGCCCGCCGGCTTCGATGTCCTGGGCGCCCGCCCCCGCCTCCAGCACCACGAGGAGGGCGAGGCCGGCACCGAGGGGGCCGGAGATGAGACGGCGTCGCGCCATGGATCTGACGTCTGTCCAGTTCGAGGCTCGCCGGCCGCTCGAGGCAGCCGTCGCCTGCGGCGGAGAGCCTGAAAAAGAGGATCCTAAGAGGGTCAGGGGCCGCTCCCAAGAAAATTGTGGGGACCGCCGGCTCCCTACAGGAGGTGGGAGAAGTAGTTCCACACGGCGAAGAGGAGGCAGAGGGCCACGGCGCCGCCCGCGCCGTAGGCCGGCCAGACCCAGCGCGCTGCCTGGCGGCTCGTCATGTAGTCCCTGACGGTCAGGCCGAGCAGCGCCCCCGCGGCGAAGCCTCCGGCGTGGGCGGACCAGTCGATGCCGGGCAGCAGGGAGAGCACGACGATGTAGATCAGCCAGCGCAGGAGCG
>JAFGKN010000035.1 GCA_016928605.1 Planctomycetota bacterium
CACCGGGCGCATGTCGGGCGTCACCAGCGCCAGGTACTCGCCGTCGTCGGCCAGGCGGAAGTTCGTGTGGAGCTCCGCCGCGGGATCGGTCTTGTCGAAGCCGGACGCCCAGACGACGAGGATCTCGCCCGGCAGGATCGTCACCGCCGGGAACCGCCACTTGTCGAGCTGGCTGTCGTTGTCCGTCAGGAACCAGCCGTCGAGGTCGACGGACTCCGATCCGTCGTTGTAGAGCTCGATCCAGTCGGAGAACTCCCCGTAGGAATCCGGAGCGGTCAAGTCGTTGACCGCCTGGAACTCGGTGATGATGACCGCGCCGGCTGGAATACACGAGAAGGCGGTCAGAGCGACCCCGAGCGCGAAGATCGCGAAGAACCTGCATATCTGCATGACTGGAGACCCTGTCCGGAGAGGCAGAGCACGTTGCCTGTCGAGATGTAGAGTTTCCCGGCCAGGCGGGCCCGCGTCAACTCCTTAAGCGGCGCACGATGGAGCTGCCGGCTCGGCTCTGGCGTTCCCTGCGTCCTCCCCGCGGCCATCGCGGCCTCGCAGGCGCCTCCGGCCCCTTCCCTTTGCCTCGCCCGCCCTGCGCGCCGCCGGCGCCCTCCGCGCCGGCGGACCTGTCGATTCGCGAGCGCGGATCCCGCCGGCGCGTCACGCTCCGAGCTTGCGGATGGCGGCGGAGACGGCGTCGGCGAAGCGCCGCACGTGGTCGACCACGTACTCCTCGACGTTCACCTCCGGATCCTCGATGAGGGGCGTGAGGTTCATCCCGAAGGTCAACCCCGTGGTGTCGTCCGTGCCGTGGGAGGCGAAGTAGGTGGCGTTCGCCCGGCGGCGTCCCATCGTGGCCAGATCGTAGCGCTTGCCGCCGCAGATCTGGGAGTCGAAGACTCCGAGCAGAGCGGCGGAGAGGTTCTCGCGGCCGGAGACGTCGAAGCAGACCTTGTCCCCGTCCAGCATCCAGTCGAGATCGCGCCACACCTCGCAGCCGTAGAGCGCCTTGGGACGGAGGATCGACGGCAGCTCTCGGATGGCCTGGATGACGCGCAGGGCGACGGCGAGGTGCGTCTCGTGCTTGTCGGCCAGGTTGTGCGTGTAGACGCAGGCGGGCCGCGCGGCCGTCAGCAGCAGCTTGAGGTCGTCCAGCACTCCGGATCCAGAGGGGTCCTTGACGGCGGCGCTCGTGTAATCCAGAGCCGCGAGGGCCGCATACTCGCCGACGAACGCGGCCTTTCGCTGCTCGATCTTGCGCACCGCGCGCATCTCCTCGTCCGTGAAGCGCCCGTAGATGCCGTCGCGCGGGCTGCCGCTGCCGTTCGTGACCGTCACGCCCAGGAACCAGCGGTCGGTCTTTCCGAAGCACTCCAGGATGCCGTGGTACGCCATGATCTCGAGGTCGTCCTGGTGCGCCCCGACGGCCATGTGCGTCACGCGCTCGAGCGCCTTCTCCTCGCTCTGGTCGTCCGGGACGTACAGCTCGGCGCCGCTCTGCTTGAACTCCATGGGGGGCTCCTTGCCTGATGAGAGGATCGCGGGGATCGCGGCTCGGGGGCCTCGTCTCCGCTCGGGATTCTCGCCCAGCGCTCGCGGGAGATCAAGCCCTCCGCGCGCGCAGACGCCGCCGCGCGGCTGCACCGGGGCCTGGGGGACCCTGCTTGGGATGAAAGGCCCTGGAAACGCCGGATCGCCTTCCCGACAATGGCCCTGGACGAGGATCCGGCCGCGAGCGCGCCGTCCGTCGTCCGATCTCGAACCCGATTCGAGCGAGCTCAGCCAGATGATTTCCATCCGATCGTCGATTCCGAGTTTCTCCTCTCGCCGCCTCCGCGTCCGCCATCGCCTCCTCACCCGCCTGCTCCTCCTCTCCGCCATCCTCGGGGGGGCGCGCTCTCTCGCCTCGGCGGCGGCGCTCGAGGAAGCCGATATCGAGCGCCCCAACATCCTCTGGATCACCTGCGAGGACATGAGCCCCAACCTCGGCTGCTACGGCGATGCCTACGCCGCGACGCCCCATCTCGACCGTCTCGCCGCCCGCAGCGTGCGCTACACGCGTGCCTTCGCGACCGCGCCGGTCTGCTCGCCGGTGAGGTCCTGCCTCATCACCGGGGTGTACGCCACGACGCTCGGCACGCAGAACCTGCGCTCGACGTTCCCCGTGCCCGAGTTCATGAAGGGATTCCCCTCCTACCTCCGGGCGGCGGGGTACCGCACGACGAACAACGTCAAGACCGACTACAACACGTCCAGGGAGCCGGCCATCGTCGAGGCGTCGTGGGACGAATCGAGCGAGAGCGCCCACTGGCGCGGCCGCCGCGAGGGCCAGCCGTTCTTCGCCGTCTTCAACGACATGACCACTCACCAGTCGCGGAGCATGGTCTGGCCGTACGAGGAGTTCGAGAAGAGGGTCCAGAGCCGTCTGCCCGCCGGCGCCCGTCATGATCCCGCGGCGGCGTCCGTCCCTCCCTACTACCCGGACACGCCCGTGGTCCGCCGGACGATCGCGCGCTACTACGACTGCATCTCCGTCATGGATCTCAACACCGCGGGCATCCTGGAGCAGCTCGAGGCCGACGGCCTCGCCGAGAGCACGATC
>JAFGKN010000341.1 GCA_016928605.1 Planctomycetota bacterium
GTCGCGGAGGCGGTGGCGCAGGGCAACGGTCTTCTCCAGGGTCTCCGTCTCCGGCGGCGTGGTGTTTCCGGGGAGCCAGTATCCGTGACGCCATCGAGCGGAGCCGCGGCAAAGAAGCGCGGGAGACGGCTTTCTTCGTCGAGCTGGTGCTGCAACACCAATGAGATGGAGCAAGGCGGTTTTTCGTCACCGATCCGTCGTGATTCTTCCCCTCCTTCTCCCTGACAAAGGAGGAGAATGCCGCTCGCAAACTCAGAGAGTCGTCCTGGATTTTTTCCGTGACATGCTCGCCCTGGCGTGCGATCCTCAGCGGAAGGTTTAGATTGCTTGATCAGTTGCTCGGATCGGCATCGAACCGTACGCCGCGCCTCGATGCTCTTCGATGGGCGTGGCAGTTCGACGATGTTGCCAGTCCGCGGATGATGGGCGCCTCCGCGGCGGGTTATCACGATTCGCAACCTCACGAAGCGCGAGCTGCAATCGCAGTTCGCTTGAGTGACTCCTCCGACGTCCGAGACCCTCGCAGTGCCGGAGGAGAGGCGACAGGAGAGAGGAACGTATGAAGATGATGGTCACACGCCGGGAGTTCCTCAGAGCCACCGCCGCGGTGGCCGCCGCCCTCGGGCTGCGAGCGACCGGGGCCGGAGGCCTCCCGGAGGCGCTCGCCCGGGAGAACGAAGACGGCGGCGTGCCGGTGGTCTGGCTGGAAGCCCAGAGCTGCACCGGCTGCTCGGTCTCGGTGCTCAACAGCATCTACTACCAGTCCATCGGGCAGCTGCTGCTCGATGGGCTCGACATGGACTACCACGGCGCGCTGATGGCAGCCGCCGGTAACCTCGCCGTCTCGGCCGCCGAGAAGGCGTATCGCCACGGCGACTATGTCCTGGTGGTCGAGGGCTCGATCCCGCACGGCGCAGGAGGTCAGTACTGCTACCTCTGGGAGGGCATGACCGCCCTGGAGGGAGTCGAGCGCTACGCGCGCCGAGCCGCCTTCATCCTGGCGGTGGGAAGCTGCGCCTGCTACGGCGGCGTGGTGTCGGCCGCTCCGAATCCGACGGAGGCTCGGGGCCTCGCCGAGGAGTACGACGGCAAGCGCGTGATCAAGATTCCGGGCTGTCCGACCCATCCCGACTGGGTGGTCGGCACCATCGCCCACCTGATGTCGACCGGAGCGCTGCCGGAGCTCGACGCCCACGGACGCCCCACCGACTTCTTCGGCCAGCTGATCCACGGAGAGTCCTGCCCGCGGTTCCACCTGCCCAAGGACAGCACCCTGGGCGGCACGGGCTGCCTGATGAACCTCGGCTGCAAGGGACCGGATGCGCACTCGGACTGTCCCTCGCGCCGCTGGAACTCGCCGGCCGCCGGCGAGCCGGGAGTCAACTGGTGCGTCGGCGCCGGCACTCCCTGCATCGGCTGCACCGACCCGTCCTTTCCGGACGGCATGTCGCCGTTCTACAGCCTCGACAAGTAGCGTCTCTACCCATCCACCGTGAGGAGTCGACTTCTCCGCACAGCAGACGAAAGGCGCAGCGCTGAATCATGGCAAACCTTCTGAAGATCAACCCCATCACCAGGATCGAGGGGCACCTCGAGGTCGAGGTGGTCGTCGATTCCGTGGGAGGAAGCGACGAGGTGGTCGATGCCCGGGCCGGGAGCCCGATGTTTCGCGGCTTCGAGCTCATCCTCGCCGGCCGGGATCCTCGCGACGCCGTTCACTACACGCAGAGAGTCTGCGGCGTCTGTCCCGTGGCGCATGGAATGGCCGCCAGCCTCGCGCTGGAGGACGCGTTCGGCGTCGTCCCCAGCGAGAACGGGAGGAGGATCCGAAATCTTGTTCTCGGCGCGAACTACCTCCAGTCACACATCCTGCACTTCTACCACCTGGCCCTGCCCGACTTCATCAACACCGAGGGCCTCGTGGACATGTCTCCCTGGAAGCCGCGCTACTCCTCGCCAGATCTGGTCGACGGGGAGACCGCGGCGAATCTCCTCAACAACTACGTCACGGCTCTCGCCATGCGCCGCAAGGCGCACCAGATGGGAGCGCTCTTCGGAGGACGGCAGCCTTCGACCGCGAGCTTCGTGCCGGGAGGAGCCACGCAGGCCGTGACGCCGGAGTCCATCTCTCGGTACCGAGCCCTGCTGAGCGAGATCCTGACCTTCATCGAGGACGTCTACCTGCCGGACGCGGAGCTGCTCGGAGAGCTCTTCCCCGAGTACTTCAGCATCGGAGCCGGCTGCGGCAACCTGCTCTCCTTCGGCGTCTTCCATCTCGACTCGACTGGAGACACGAAGCTTCTCGCGGGCGGCCACTACACCGGCGGCGAGATCGGATCCGTCGACCCGGCCGCGATCATGGAGTACGTGGCACACTCCTGGTACACGCCGAGCAGCGGCCAGCGCAATCCGGCCTCCGGGCTCACCGCCGCCGATCCCGCGAAGGAGAGCGCCTACAGCTGGCTCAAGGCCCCGCGGTACGACGATGCGGTGCATGAGGTGGGCCCTCTCGCGCGCATGTGGATGAGCGGGCACTACGACCGGGGCATCTCGGTCATGGATCGCAACCTCTCCCGCGCACGGGAGGCGCTGGTCGTCGCGCAGGCCCTCGGCGGTTGGCTCGACGAGCTGGTGCCTGGCGAGTCGCCTTACGCCGAGTGTTTCACGCCCGAGTCGGGCCGCGGCATCGGCCTCACCGAGGCCCCTCGGGGCGCTCTCGGCCACTGGGTGCAGATCTCCGAGTACCTGATCGTCCGCTACCAGCTCGTGACTCCCACCGGCTGGAACGCTTCCCCGCGCGATGACCAGAACCAGCCCGGCGCGCTGGAGCAGGCCCTCCTCGGAACGCCGGTGAGAGACCTGAGGAATCCCCTCGAGGTGCTGCGCGTCGTGCACTCGTACGATCCGTGCGTCGCCTGCTCGGTTCATATGCTGCGGCCGGGTCAGATGCGAGGGGACCTGCACGCATCCTCATCGAGCGGCGCGAGATCGAGGTGAACGACGCCATGAACACGAGACAAGTGAGCCACGCCATGAATCTCCAGAGCACTCCTTCTCGACACTCCTGGCCGCTTCCGGCGATCTGCTCCCTGGTCGCGCTGACCTTCGCCGCCGACGTCTGGAGCGACGTCGAGATTCCCCTCGTCACGGTCGGAGATCCGGGCAATCCTCCGGATTCCACGGGCCTGGGATCCGTCGCGAGAGAGTTCCGCATCGGCCGGTTCGAGGTGACCAGCGCGCAGTACGCGGTGTTTCTCAACGCGGTTGCCAGGAGCGATCCACAGGGTCTCTACCACCCGGCCATGAGCATCGCCCGCACGGGCACGGAGGGCGAGTATCTCTACTCGACCACCGCGGGGGAGGACGACCTTCCGGTTCGCTTCGTGAGCTACCACGACGCCCTGCGCTTCGCGAACTGGCTGCACAACGGCCAGCCGGAGGGTGAGCAGGGCCCCGCGACCACGGAAAACGGCGCCTACACGCTCGAGGGACCGATGGCGGCCGGCGATCGCCGTCCGGATGCCCGCTTCTTCCTCCCCAGCGAGGACGAGTGGTACAAGGCGGCCTACCACCGCGGCGGCGCGGCGGAGGGCTACTGGCGCTTCCCGACCCGGAGCGACCAGCCTCCCACGGCGGCGGCGCCAGGCGATGGAGATTCCCTGGCCAACTTCGATCAGGTGGCGGGAGGCGTCACGCCGGTCGGATCCTATCCGGATGCCGCCGGTCCTTACGGCACCTTCGACCAGGCCGGCAACGTCTGGGAGTGGGTGGAGACGGCGATCGACATCGACCGCGGCCTGCGCGGCGGCTCGTGGGATGACTACGAGCTGCTCATGGACTCGATGTACAGGGACTGCGACGATCCCGACGCGGAGCTCGAGTTCATCGGGTTTCGCATCGCAGCCGCGACGAGCGGCGCCCCCTCCTTCCGCAGAGGGATGGTGAACGCGGACGCCAGCGTCGACATGTCCGACGCGATCTCGATCTTCGGCTACTTGTTCCTCGGCAGCGCCACGCCGGGATGCATCGGGGCGGCCGACACCAACGACGACGGGGGAGTGGACATCTCCGACGGCGTGACGCTCCTCGGCCATCTCTTCCTCGGCGGAGCCCGGCTCCCCGAGCCCTTCGCGGAGTGCGGCGTGGATCCGACCCCGGACAGTCTCGGCTGCGAGACCTTCTCGCATTGCCAGTGAGGGTGCCTTGAGCGATTCCGAGAGCCCCTCTCGCGTGGAGAGATCGTGTGGCGATGCTCTGCGGCCGGATCCGGTCCCGGCACGGCGGACCAGGAAGCTCATCCTGGGGATCGGGAACATCCTCCTGCGCGACGAGGGAGTGGGCGTGCGGGTGATCGAGGCCCTCCGCCGCCGTTCGCCCGTACCCGACGTGGAGCTCGTCGATGGAGGGACCGCCG
Source organism: Planctomycetota bacterium (assembly GCA_016928605.1). Lineage (GTDB taxonomy): Bacteria > Planctomycetota > UBA8108 > UBA8108 > UBA8108 > JAFGKN01. The sequence goes on from JAFGKN010000341.1 coordinate 4,415, forward strand.
GCTTCGATCTCGTCGATGCGATCGCCGGCAGGGAGAAGATCGTCGTCGTCGATGCGATGGACATGGACGAGGAGCCGGGCTCCGTGCGACGCCTCGATCCCTCGGAGCTGGAGCCGGGGGGAGACCGGCCTCTCTCGCTCCACGAGTTCGGCCTGCTCGACACGCTGCACCTCGCCGGCCGCCTCGGCTGCTCCCCGGCCGAGGTCGTCATCTTCGGCGTGCAGCCCGCGGACCTGAGCACGGGCCTCGAGCTCTCTCCGCAGGTCGCGGCCGCCGTGGAGCGAGTCTCCTCGATGGTGATCTCGGAGATCGGCCGATGAGCCCACGCGCAAGAGTCTGGAGCGGCATCCAGATGCTGATCGGGCGGCAGCTGGCGATGCCAGGCCGGAGCCTGGCGCTTCCAGGACGCCCCAAGGGTGAAGGAAAGGAGGTCTGAAACATGCATCGTCTCAAGTCGACCACCGCGTGTGTTCTCACGGCATACCTGGCCATGGCGCTCATCGCCGCGCCGGGGACTCCAGCACAGACGGAGGGCACCACGAGCTTCCGCGTGAGAACGCTTCCTGCGGGACAGGAATACGATCCGCGCAACATCCTGGCCATCTGGGTGGAGAGCTCGCAGGGCCAGTTCGTCAAGACGCTCAAGAAGATGGCAGACAGCCGCGAGAGCCATCTCTACACCTGGGTCAGCGTCTCCGGCCGCGATACGGTGGACGCCATCACAGGTGCGACGCTGCGATCTCATGAGACGCACACCGTCACCTGGGACGGCCGGGACCGATCCGGCAACGTCACCCCCGACGGCGAGTATCGCATCCGCGTGGAGTTCACGGCGGAGCACGAGCAGGGGCCTCTGACGCCCACCGGCAGCCCCCTTCAGTTCACCAAGGGGCCGCAGCCGTTCAGCTCCACACCGGCCGACCAGGCCTACTTTCGCGACATGACGATCTCGTATGCGCCCGACATCGAGACGGCGACTCTCGTGGCGCGCGGGAGCACGTGGAAGTACCACGATGAGGGCACGGACCTTCACTCGACGCCGTGGAAGAGCCTCGACTACGACGACTCATCGTGGGACTCCGGCCCCGCGGAGCTCGGCTACGGCGACAGCCCGGCGACGACGCTCAGCTACGGACCGGATGCCGCCGACAAGCACCCTTGCTACTACTTCCGCCACAGGTTCCAGATGACCTACGCGCCCGAGTCGGTCAAGCTGCTCGTCCAGCGCGATGATGGCATGGTGGTCTACATCAACGGAACGGAGGTCGCCCGGGACAACATGCCTTCCGGCGATACGGCCTACGGGGACTACGCATCGTCCGCGGTAGGCGGCTCGGACGAGTCGACGCTCTTCGAGTATCCCATGCTCCCCTCGGTGATCGTTCCAGGGGAGAACATCATCGCTGTCGAGGTGCATCAGTCGGATGGAGCGAGCAGCGACCTGAGCTTCGACCTCGAGCTGAAGGCCACGCCGCCACCCAGCCGGCCGGGGTTCCTCCGCGGCGACGCGGACTCGAGCGGAGTCCGCGAATTGACCGATGCGATCTACATCTTGAACTATCTCTACCTCGGCCAGTCCGGGCCGGCATGCCTCTCCGCAGCCGACTCGAACGACGACGGCTCGGTCGATGTCTCCGATGCCGTCACCCTCCTGGTACACCTCTTCCTGGACGCCCGCCCGCTCCCCGAGCCCTACGCCGCGTGCGGCCAGGACCCCAGCCCGGACGATCTTCTCTGCATGGAGTCCGACGCCTGCGAGTAAGAGCCTATTTCAGTAGACGCTCCGTCGGCCCGAGGCCGAGCGAGGAGCCGGCGGGCAAGGAGCGACGACGACGCGATCGGGCGGAGAGTATCGCGGAGGAGGAGCGACGCAGAACCGCCGGCTCCGCAGCCGGCCGAAGCCAGGATGGTCTACTGAAATAGGCTCTAAGTCGAGGCAGACGAGAAACCATGGTCGGTCCTCGGGCCTGATGTGCACGCCGATCCGCAACTCTGGCTTGGTCTCTCCCGCCGGCTTGCTACAATGACCGGAACCGTTCCGCGGCCATGCGGTCGCCTGCGGTGACCGATGAACCACGCCGCTCGGCCGAGCGGATCGCTCACATTCCCGAAAGGATGGAAGCCATGCAGAGCATCGCGAAGTTGCTGTTCTCCGCCCTCGTCGTCTCGAGCCTCGTCCGCGCCGGCCTCGCGGCGCCGCCCGGCATCGACAACGTGCCTCCGGAAGGCTTCATCGCTCTTTTCAACGGCAAGGACCTCGATGGCTGGTACGGCCACGGGACCGAGGATCCGCGCAAGCTCTGGGCGATGTCTGCCGAGGACCTCGAGAAGCACAAGGAGAAGACCCGCGAGGACGTCCGCAAGCACTGGACGGTCGAGAAGGGCGAGCTCGTCAACGATGGCCACGGCCTCTACGCCACGACGGACCGGGACTACGGCGACTTCGAGCTGCTCGTCGACTACAGGACGGTGCCCAAGGCCGACAGCGGCATCTACCTGCGCGGCATCCCGCAGGTGCAGATCTGGGACTACACCGAGGAGGGCGGCAAGTGGGGCATCGGCGCCGACAAGGGTTCCGGCGGCCTGTGGAACAACAGCGCGGGCGCGCCGGGCAAGGATCCGCTGGTGCTCGCGGATGCTCCGTTCGGCGAGTGGAACCGGTTCCGCATCGTCATGGTCGGCGACCGGGTGACGGTCTTCCTCAACGGCCGGCTCGTCGTCGACCACGCCCGCATGGAGAACTACTTCGACCGCAAGATCCCGGCCTTCCCCAAGGGGCCGATCCAGCTCCAGACGCACGGCGGAGAGATCCGCTGGCGGAACATCTTCCTGCGCGAGATCCCGCCGGAGGAGGCCCAGGCGATCCTGCAGCGCGGCTACGTCGACATCCGCCCGCTCGGCGACGGCTTCATCAGCGTCTTCAACGGCAAGGACTTCACCGGCTGGAATGGTCCCGTCGACCGGAACCTCGTCAAGGACGGCGCCATCCACGCGGGCCACGGCACGATCTACACCGAGAAGGAGTACTCCGA
>JAFGKN010000342.1 GCA_016928605.1 Planctomycetota bacterium
CGAGGAGCCGGCCCGGCGGCTTCCGGTCAGAGAGTTTGACGTCGTCGTCGCGGGGGCCGGCACGGCGGGAGTCGTCGCCGCAGTCGCAGCGGCGCGGCGAGGGGCCAGGACGGCCGTCATCGAGTGGAAGGGCTATCCCGGGGGCACGGTCACCGAAGGCGGCACCGCGCTCCACAGCTTCTACAACCTCTGGAAGGCGTTCCCCGGCGTCCCGAAGCGGCAGGTGGTCAAGGGCATTCCCCAGGAAATCATCGATCGGCTTCTGAAGAGGGGAGGCTGCTCCGGCCACGCGGAGATGGTCCGAGGCTACGACTACGACTCGGTCTGCACCGCGATCGACACGGAGCTGTACAAGCTCGTCGCGTTCGAGATGCTCGCCGAGGCTGGCGTCTTCGTCTGCGTCAACACGATGCTCGCGGGGGCGATCCTGGATGGCCAGCGCATCCGCGCGGTCGTCGTCGAGAGCCGGTCCGGGCGCGAAGCGTTCCGCGCGAAGTCGTTCGTCGACTGCACCGGCTACGGGGATCTGGCCGCCCGCGCCGGAGCCCGGTTCACGGAGCCCAACGACTACGCCGTCTGCAACAGCGTGGGCATGGGCAACGTGTGCATCGACAAGTACCACGAGTTCCTCAAGGCAGGCGACGCGGTCGGCCAGCTCGCGAGGGGCCTCCGGAGCGGCCGGCCCGACCAGGTGATCCGGGTGGGGAGCGAGTCGGCCAGGATTCCCGGCGGGATGACGGAGGCCGCCCGGGCGATCGGCATGGCGATGATCACCACCACGGTCCACGACAACTACCTCATGTTCATCAAGTGCAACTTCAAGTTGCCGGTGAGCCCCACGAGCCGGGACGAGGTGGCCAAGGCCGAGCTGGAGATCCGCCGGCGCATGGCCAAGGCAGTCGAGCTCTTCCGGGAGTACGTCCCGGGCTGCGAGAAGGCCTTCATGGCCCGCACGAGCCCGAATCTGTGCATCCGGCGGGGCCGGCTGGTCCAGTGCGACTACGATGTCACGCTCGCGGACGTGCTCGAAGGCCGGCACTTCGACGACGAGGTCATGATCTACGGCTTCCACGACTCCGCCCCGCGCCTCCAGATCAAGGGCGGCGGCACCTACGGCATCCCGTACAGGGCTCTCCGCGTCGCGGGCATCGAGAACCTGCTCGCGGCCGGCATGTTGATCACGTCGGATCACGAGGCCCACATGTCCACCCGCAACACCGTGTGCTGCATGGGGCAGGGCCAGGCGGCGGGCACGGCCGCCGCTCTGTGCGCCGCCCGCAGCTGCGGCACCCGCGAGCTGCCGTACCGCGAGCTGCGAAAGGCGCTCGTGGAAGGCGGCGTCTGCTTCGAGACCTGAGCGGGCCGGCGACGGGGAAGCGGCGGACATCCGGCGCCGGACAGGCCGTCCGGCCTCGGCCAGACTCCGCCTCTTCGAGACCTCGAGCCTTGTAACTGCCGGGTCCGTTGGAGATGCTGGTTCCCCGGGCAATCTGACCAGGAAGGAGCGCGGTCATGAGCCGATCCGCAGGGAATGAGCGACGAGAGCTCTTCCGGTACTGGCTTCCCTGGATCGTCGCCTCGGCGGCCCTCGTCGCGCTGGCCTGGCTCTTCGTCGAGCCGGCGCCGCCCCGGCAGGTCGTCATCGCCACCGGGAGCCGCCTGGGGGCGTACCACGCGTACGCCCAGGAGTACGCCGGAGTCTTCTCCGCCAACGGAATCACGCTGGAGGTGCGGGAGACCTCCGGGTCCGTCGAGAACTACCGGCTGCTCCTCGATCCTTCGAGCGGCGTCCAGGCCGCCATCGTCCAGGGCGGGACCGCGCCGCAGGAGGCGTCTCATCTGCAAGCCATCGCCAGCCTGTTCCTCGAGCCCGTCTGGGTCTTCGTGCGGGGGGATCAGCCCCCCGTTCGATTGCAGGAGCTGCGGGGCCAGCGGATCGCGGTGGGCCTCGATGGCAGCGGCACGCACATGGTGGCGCTCCAGCTCCTGGAAGCCAGCGGAGTGCGCGATGACGGGACGACCCGGTTCGTGTCGCTGGAGACCGGAGCGGCGGTCGAGGCCCTGATGAAAGGCGATATCGACGCGGCCTTCTTCGTCTCGTCTCCCGCCGCCTCCTTCATCAGGGATCTCCTGCGGGCGAGCGGCATCCAGCTCCTGAACCTGGAGGAGGCGGAGGCTTACTCGAGGGTCTTTCCCTTCCTCCGTCAGGTGAAGCTGCCCCGGGGAGTCATGGACCTGGAGGCGGACCTGCCGGCCTCCGATGTCCGGCTGCTCGCGCCCGTGGCCAGCCTGGTCGTCCGGGATGACCTGCACCCGGCGCTGGTGCCGCTGCTTCTGGAAGGAGCCACGCGGGCGCACGAGTCCGGAGGCCTCCTGGTCGAGCCCGGCACCTTCCCCTCCATGAAGTTCGTGGAGTTCCCTGTCGACAAGAGCGCTCGGGAGTACTTCCGCTCGGGCCCTCCCTTCCTCCAGCGCTTCCTTCCTTTCTGGGTGGCGGCCTGGGTCGATCGGTTGAAGCTGCTGGTCCTCCCCCTCCTGACGATCCTCTTCCCCCTGTTCAAGATCGCTCCCCCGCTATTCCGCTGGCGCACCCGGAAGAGGGTCTACCGGTGGTACGGCGTGCTGCGCGACGTCGAGGAGGGGATCGGAGACGCCTCTCGCCGCTCCGAGCTGATCAGCCGGCTGGAGAAGCTCGAGCAGGAGGTCTCCGCGGTGGTCGTGCCACTCGCCTACATGGACGAGTACTTCGATCTCCGGCTGCACATCCGCTACGTGTGGCGCCGTCTCGAGGAAGCGGGAACCTCCGGCGCCTCGCCTCCATGGCCATGAACTGAACTCGGCAGCTGACAACGAGCTGGATCTGCGATGGACACCGCGAACGTGGGCATGATCGGTCTGGGCCTGATGGGCACGGCGCTGACCGAGCGGCTGCTGGAGGCTGGGTACACGGTCTGGGTCCACAACCGGACTCGCGAAAAGGCCGAGCCGCTGGTGGCCCGCGGAGCGCGCTGGGCGGAGAATCCTCTCGCCGTCTGCGACCGGGTGCTGATCAGCCTGTACACGACCGACACGGTCGAGGAGATGCTCGACCGGCTAGCCGGCGGACTGCGGCCGGGTCAGATCCTGATCGACAGCACGACCGGCGAGCCCGAGCAGACGGCCCGGCTGGGAGCCCGGCTGGCCGCCCGCGGCGTGCAGTACCTGGACGCCCCCATCTCGGGCTCCAGCGAGCAGACCCGCCGGGGCGAAGTGACCGCGATCGTCGGAGGGCCGCGCGAGGCGTTCGACGCCTGCCGGGATCTCTTCGACCGCTGCGCGGCAAAGACCATCTACGCCGGCCCCTGCGGCAGCGGCGCGAAGATGAAGCTGGTCACCAACCTCGTGCTGGGTCTGAACCGGGCCGCCCTCGCCGAGGGGCTCGTGTTCGCGCGGGCGATCGGCCTCGATGCGGACGCGGCGCTCCAGGTGCTGATGAACAGCATGGCCCACTCGAAGATCATGGACACCAAGGGCCGGAAGATCGTCGAGGGCGACTTCAGCACGCAGGCGCGGCTCTCCCAGCATCTCAAGGACATCCGGCTGATCCTTGCGGCGGCAGCCGCCGCCGGCCAGGAGCTGCCGCTGAGCGAGGCCCACCGCCGGCTGCTCGAGGCGGCCGAAGCCGCCGGATTCGGCGACGCCGACAACAGCGCCGTGATCCGGGGCTTCGCCAAGCCGGCCCGACCGGAGCAGACCGGATGACGTCGCGCTCGTTGTCCCACAGGAACGACGGAGACTCGCCATGAGTGAAGCGACCCGAAAATCTTTGCCCCGGGAACCGCCGGGGCGGCCCCCGGAGTCCGCGCCCTTCCAGAGGATCGGAGCTTGGGGAGGCCGGCCGCCCGCCGTCCGCCTGCGAGACCCGCCGCGGGGGGAAATCCGCCGGCGACGCTCGAAAGCTCTTCAGACTTTGACACACCGCAGCGTCCTTCCATCGCTCGCCCTTCTCTCCGGCATCCTGCTGGCGGCCGCCGATGGCCGGGCCGCGGGAGCGGACTTCGCCGTCGAGCAGAAGCCCGATCGGCTGGTCATCACCGATGCTGGCCAGCCCGTAGCGACCTACGTGTTTCGCGACGAGAAGATCCTGCGTCCGTACTTCGCCAACGTCCACGCGCCGGGCGGGATCCAGGTCACGCGCAGCCAGCCGCCGATCCCGGGTCTGGACGCCACGGACCACGACACCATGCATCCCGGAGTGTGGCTCGCCTTCGGCGAGTTGAGCGGCCACGACTTCTGGCGGAACAAGGCGAGGATCATCCACGAGCGTTTCGTGGAGTCTCCGGCGGTCCGCGGCGGCCGGGTCACCTTCGAGACCGCGAACACTCTCCGGACGGAGAGCGGCGAGCGGCTCTGCGAGCAGACCTCGCGCCTGACGCTCGCCGCGCGTCCTTCCGGCTACCTCCTGATCTGGGAGGCGACCTTCAAGTCCGGCGAGCGAGACATCGTCTTCGGCGATCAGGAGGAGATGGGGCTGGGGGTGCGCCTCGCCACGGCCATCACCGAGAAGAGCGGCGGCGTGATCCGCAACAGCGCCGGCGCGGAGGGCGCCAAGGCGACATGGGGCCGCACGGCGGCCTGGTCGGACGGCTCCGGCGCCATCGGCCAGAGCCGAGCCGGTATCCTGCTCATGTCCGACCCCGAGAACTTCCGGCCGAGCTGGTTCCACAACCGCGACTACGGCCTGATAACGGCGAACCCCTTCGGCCAGAGTGCATTCACCGGCGGCGAGAAGAGCGCGGTGCTCGTGAAGAAAGGCGAGCCGTTTCGCCTACGATTCGGGATTTTCATCCACGCCGTGCCGCTCGGACATCAGGTCGATCTCCAGGCCGAGTACGAGCACTTCAAGGCGACCTCGCGCATCGAGCGCATCGAGTCGAGCAAGACCTCCGCACCTGAGCGGCCGCGTTTCACAAACCCTCCCGAATAGAGGAGAATCCCATGAGAACCATCCACGTCGGACTCAACGCAGAGTTCTCCCGCAGCTCGGACAAGCCCTTCGAATGGGCGGTCCAGTCGGCCGCAGAGATGGGCTACAAGTACTTCGAGCCCATGGTCCACTTCGGGCGCGAGCTGATGAGCGAGGCGGGCTACTTCCACACCGTATCGCTGTTCGACGACCCGTGGCGGATCAAGGACGCTTGTGATCAGGCCGGCCTGGCGATCTCCGGCCTGCAGGCGCACGGTCCGCTCGGCCGGCCGGATGTCCACGGCGAGTACATCAAGCTGGCCATCCGCGAGGCGGCAGAGATCGGCGTGCCCGTGATCAACACGGACGAGGGCATCAAGGCCAAGTGGACGACCGAGGAGGAGGACTTCGTGCTGATCAAGTACACGCTGCAGGAGGCGGCCTTCATCGCCGAGCGCCGCGGCGTGAAGATCGGCCTCGAGCCTCACGCCCAGTACTCGCGCCACCCCGACGGCCTCGACCGCATCTACAATCTGGTGAAATCGCCGGCCATCGGCATCAACTTCGACACCGGCAACGCGTATCTCTGCGGCCACGATGTGTACGCCTGGCTGGAGCGGGTGGCGGAGCGCCTCGTGCATCTCCACGCCAAGGACATCTCGGCGGTGCATTCCGATGCCGAGCGCGGCAAGGTCACCGGCACGCCGGTGGGCTGCGCTTGCGGCGAAGGCGTGCTCGACTGGAAGCGCATCATCCGCATCGTGCGCGAGAAGTGCCCGCGCGACATCGTCTTCTCGGTGGAGTGCGGCACGCCGGAGCAGGCGGCCAAGAGCCTGGAGCATCTCGCCCCGCTCGTGTCATGACGCCTCGCCCGGAAGGCCGCTGTGCCGACTGAGCGAGCGATCGAGATGGGATGAGGGCCGCCCGGTGCCGGATCCTCGCCGCCGCCGGTTCCCTCCGTGGCGCTCGAGCGGAGCGGATCGGGCGTCCACGCGGATCCGTACGATGTTCTCGGCGCGATGATGTACGATATCGTCTCGACCGAGGACTCCGTCTTCTCCCATGCTCGACGCTCTCTGCAGGAGGCTCATGAACAGCTCGCCCATCGATCGCCGCACCTTCCTCGCGGGAATCGCCGCCGGGGCCGCCGCCGTCGGCGCGTCGCCCTTCGCCGGGTGCGAGACCTCGCCGGGCTCCGAAACAGGCGCTCGGCCCGGCCGCGAGTCTCCATCCGGCCTCGCCGCGCTCGCGCTCCGCCCCCTTCCTCTCGGCTCGATCAGCCCGGACGGCTGGCTCCGGCGCCAGCTCCGCCTTCAGGCCGACGGCCTGAGCGGTCACCTCGACGAGTTCTGGCCCGACGTCGGCCAGAGCCAGTGGTTCGGCGGCAAGGCCGAGGGCTGGGAGCGCGCGCCCTACTGGCTCGACGGCGTCATCCCGCTGGCCTGGCTTCTGGGCGACGAGGCTCTCCAGGCCAAGGTCAAACGCTATATCGACCACATCATCGCCGCCCAGCGGTCCGACGGCTGGTATGCGCCCTATCCCGCCGATGCGGGCGCCAAGCCCTATGACCTGTGGGCCATCCTGCTCGCGAACAAGGTGCTCGTGCAGTACCACGAGGCGACCGGCGACGCGGCCGTGCTCCGGGCTGTCGGCCGAAACCTCAAGGCGACTCTCGAAGCTCTCGACCGGACTCCCCTGTTCGGCTGGGGCCAGTTCCGCTGGTTCGAGGGGCTGATCCCCGTCTACTACACCTACGAGCGGACGGGCGAGGCCTGGCTCCTCGACCTCGCCCGCAAGCTGCACGCGCAGAGCTTCAACTACATGGAGTTCTACCGCGGCGAGGATGTGACCGCGCCGACGCCGCGCCGCGGCCTCTGGCGCTGGGACAAGCACGTCGTCAACACGGGCATGGCCCTGAAGGCCTACGCGCTCTCGTGGCGGATCACGCGCCTGGAGGAGGAGCGCGCCTTCGCGACTCAGATGCTCGAGATCCTCGACCGCTGCCACGGCCAGGTCACGGGGATGTTCACCGGCGACGAATGTCTCGCCGGGAAGAACCCGGTGCAGGGGACCGAGCTCTGCGCCGTGGTCGAGGCGATGTACTCGCTGGAGCACCTCCTCACCGTGACGGGCGACGCCGCCTTCGGCGACCGGCTCGAGCGCGTGGCGTTCAACGCCCTCCCGGCCACGTTCGCGCCCGACATGTGGTCGCACCAGTACGACCAGCAGGTCAACCAGGTCCAGTGCACGATCAACCCGGACCACATGTGGA
>JAFGKN010000343.1 GCA_016928605.1 Planctomycetota bacterium
AGGAGGTCCGCGCCGGCGAAGACGAACCGTGCGCCGGCCTGGGGCGAGTAGAGGAAAGCACGGCCGGAGGTGGTGCACACCGGGCTGCCGGTGTAGAGGTACGCTCCTGATCCCCGTCCGGGCCTCGGCTGGACGAAGAGGCTCGGGCAGGCCTCGTCCGTGCGCTCTCCGACCATCACGGTCATCGCCTCGGCGGCCTCCAGCCGGTAGGTGCCCGCCGTCACGAGACCTCGGTACGGGTTGTCGGCTCGAACGGATCCCGCCAGGACGAAAGCGTCCGCGGGGAACGTCCGCAGCTCGAACGTGACGGTCCGCGGGTTCTCGGGGCGGTTCAGGTAGACGTGGATCTTCCCCGGCGTGTGAAACGTGTATATGTACTCTCCATCCGCCTGGAGTGCGGCAGCGAACAGGACGACCACAGACGCAACGATGGCGGCTCTCATGGCTACCCTCCCATGGATGGACCAACATTCATAGCTCTTGGTCCCGGCTTTCGACTACGTGAAAGACTATGGGGCGAGCTGATTCGCGTCGAGTGAAAACTTCCAGGAATCCACCGGGCCTTCTGGGCCCCCGCGCGGCGCTGGCGGTATGATGACGCCCAAGGCTCGCTCGCGGGCTGGAGTTTCTCCAGGGGACCTGAGCGGCTTTCTCGAACCGTTTGTGCTCAGGGCCGACATCCCTTTGACACTCCTTCGCCAGCGGGATTACGATGCCGGCGCAGCCGCCGGAGTCGGCGGGAAGGACGCGGGAAACAAGCTCCGGCAGCGACCGCCATCCATTCTATCGAGTGCTCGGCCATGGAAGATCGAACCCTCAACGTGCTGCTGATCGAGGACAGCGAGGTCTACCGGACGCTGATCCAGCGCCATCTCGAGGAAGCGGCGCCCGAGTCCATCCTTCTCCACTGGGCGGAGAACCTCGAGACCGGTCTGCGCCGTCTCTCCCGCGGCGACATCGATGCCGTGCTCCTCGATCTCATCCTTCCCGACAGCGGCGGCATCGATACCCTCTGGAAGACGCTTGTCCACTCGCCCGATGTGGCGGTCGTCGTTCTCACGGCCCTCGACGACGAGGATCTCGCTCTGAAGGCCGTGAAGGGCGGCGCACAGGACTATCTCGGCAAGGAGGGGCTGTCGGGCGCCGCCCTCGTCCGCTCGCTCCGCCGCGCCGTCGAGCGCAAGCAGCTCGTCACGCGTCTCGAGAAGTCGGTAGAGCGTCTGGAGCACAGCCATCAGGATCTCGCTCAGTTCGCCGCTGCTGCGGGGGACGTTCTCAAGCCGCTGCTGGAGACCGTATCCGGGACTTGTCACTACTTCCTGACGGAGGGCGCGACGCTCCTGGACGAGGAGGCCCGGAGCCGGGTCCTGTGCGCGCACGAGGGGCTCGAGCGGCTGGCGAAGATCTTCGACGGATTCATCACCTATGTTCAGGTCGTGGTGCACAAACCACCGCCCGATGCGAGGGCGGATGCAGAGGCCGTGCTGAAGGACGCTCTGAGCCGCCTCGAGGCGGAGATCCGCTCCAGCGGTGCCTCGATCACTCACGATCGGCTGCCGGAGGTGGCCGTGGAGCCGTCGTGCCTCCGCGGTCTCTTCGAGAACCTGATCGGCAACGCCATCGAGTATCGCCGCGAGGAGCCGCCGTCTCTCCACATCGGAGTGCGGAAGGAAGGGGCGTGGTGGGCTTTCAGCCTGCGGGACAACGGGCTGGGCATCGACCCGGAGTATCCCGAGCAGATCTTCGATCTCTTCACTCAGCTCGGATCCTCGAAGACGAGGCGGAGGCGCGGGACGGGGCTGGCGATCTCCAAGAGCATCGTGGAAGGGAGCGGAGGCAGGATCTGGGTCGAGTCGGAGGTCGGCAGGGGCAGTGTTTTCCAGTTCACGCTTCCTTCGGTGATGGAGAAGCGAGGCGGATCACATCGAGAAGGCGAGTCGTGAACATCATCACGCGGCGGGAGACGAAGTTCGAGCTGGATGCCGATTCGGCGAAGCGCCTGCGACAGATCGTGGGCCGGTATCTTCCGCTTTTCGAGTACGTGAGGGATGTGCCGGCTAGCTACCTGACAACGACCTACTTCGACACGGACCGCCTCGAGTTCTTCAAGCGGGCGAGCACCTCCTGGGAAGACAACGTGAAGATCCGCGTCCGGGAGTACTCCTACCGGTCTGAAGGGGGAGGCATCATCGTCCAGCCCCATTGCTTCCTCGAGATCAAGCGGAGACGCCGCGGACTGGTGACGAAGCACCGCCTGCGTCTTCCCAAGAGCTTGCTCGACGACCTCCTGGAGGGAGAAGACATCTGGCGCGACCTGGTGGCGGCCATCCCGGACAATGACGCGCCGCCGGTCCGTGGGATCTACGAGGAGCTCCAGGATTTTCTGAAGGCCCACAAGGTCTCCCCCCGCTCCGTCGTGCACTACCGGCGCTTCGTCTACCAGCTCGACGAGTGGGAGCTGAGGATCACCTTCGACGACGAGCTCGCCATCTACCAGCCGCCGGGCGAGCTCTACCGCCACGCTCGAACGCTGAGCCCGGATCTCGACCACCGGCCCTGCCGCCGGGTCGGCAAGGTCATCATGGAGATCAAGTGTCAGGCCCAGCATCCCGCCTGGCTTGAGGACGCCCTCCGCAGCTTCCTCCCCCGCAACATCTCGAAGTTCACCGAGAGCATCAACCTGCTCGTGAGCTAGCGCTGCGTGCATCGATACGAGCCTGCTGCAGCAGGCGCTTCGCTGGCCCGATGCCGTGCGCGGAGCCGGCGGGCGAGAGGCCGCGACGCGGTGTTTTACCGGAAGCGGAGAAACGGGCGGGCGACTCTTGACGCCCATCCTGGGCGATGCTAAAGTACTTTGCAGTACAAAGCATCGACCCCGAAACCGCGGAGGTGAACGTCTATGCAGGAGGAGCCCTTCGACGCTGGCGAGGCGGCCCGAGAGCTGGCGAAGATCCGGCGCATCATGGAGAGCGCCACGCAGCTCACCGTGCTTCCCGGCTGGGCCGCGATCCTCGGAGGGATCCTGGCCGTCGCCGGTTGCGGCGCGACGTACTGGATCCTGGGCTCGCTCGATCTGTCGGCCATGACGGCTCTGGATGCCGACGACCGAGCGAAGATCATCGGAGTCTGGCTGGCGGTCGGCGTGGGCGCCGTCCTGCTCGATCTCATCCTGACGGTGCGCATAGCTCGCCGTCGCGGGAAGAATCCCTGGTCGCGGCTCGCCCAGCTGGCTGCCTACGCCATGGGGCCATCCGTCGGCGTCGCTTTCCTTCTGAGCCTGGCGTTTGCCCTACGCGGTGAGTGGGGGCCGGTTCCTGCCGTCTGGATGATGCTGTACGGAGTGGCGGTCTGGATGGCGGGCATCCTCTCCGTACGCGCGCCGAGCGTGCTGGGGCTCGCTTTCCTGCTGGCGGGGGCGATCACGCTCTTCTGGGCCGAGCCCATCGCGCTCGTGATGGTGGGGATCACCTTCGGGCTGGGTCACATCGCGTTCGGGATCTACCTGCTGGCTCGATTCGGAAGCTGATCGGATGGCGGGAATTCTATCGCCTGAGAGCCTCGACAAGATCATCCACGAGCGTGCCCGGCTCGGGATCGTGGCTTGTCTCGCGGCGCGGGGCGCCATGACCTTCAGCGAGCTGCGGGAGACTCTCGAGATGACGGACGGGAATCTCAGCGTCCACGCCAGGACTCTCGAAGAGGCCGGTTACATCGCGATCTCCAAGGAGTTCGTCGGACGCAAGCCGCGGACCACGATGACCCTGACCGTATCGGGCCAGAAGGCATTTCGGCTGTATGTCGATCACCTCGAGAGAATCGTCTTTCCACGGCGAGGCCGCAAACGATAGAGTCGCTGCTCCTGCCCTGGCGGCAGGGACGAGGAAGCTTCCGGCGGAGGTTCTTCGATGAGTTCCTCAACTGTGCAACGGGCGGTCATCCCGCGCCACATAGGCATCATCATGGACGGCAACGGCCGCTGGGCGCTCGAGCGCGGAAGGCCGCGAATCGTCGGACACCGCGTCGGCGCGAGCACCGTGCGCCGCATCACGGAGGCCGCGGCGAGGCTGGGAGTCAACCAGTTGACTCTCTTCGCGTTCTCGACCGAGAACTGGAAGCGGCCTGCCGGTGAGACCCAGTTCCTGATGCGGCTCTTCCTCCGGTTTCTCAGCAGCGACGAGCGGGTGCTCATCGAGCGAGGGATCCGCCTGCACGCGATCGGCCGCCTCCACGAGCTTCCGGACGAGGTGCGTAGGGAGCTTCTCCGCGTCATGGAGTCGACGAGCCGTGGCGACAGGTTCACGCTCTGCCTGGCCGTCAATTACGGTGCCCGGTCGGAAATCGTCGATGCGTGCCGCGCGCTCGCGGGAAGGGCCATCGCCGGCTCCGTGCAGCCGAGCGACATCGACGAGGCGCTCTTCGAGGGCGCGCTCTACCAGCCCGACATGCCGCCTCTCGACCTCGTCATCCGCACCGGCGGAGACATGCGGCTCAGCAACTTCCTCCTCTGGCAGGCGGCCTATGCCGAGCTCTGGATCACACCGGATTGCTGGCCCGATTTCAGCGAAGAGCATCTGATGCGAGCCATCGATGCCTTCGCGACCCGCGAGCGCCGCTTCGGAGCGCTGCTGGGAAGCCGCGAGTTCGCGTCTCCAGGGTAGGATGTGGGATCCTCCGGATGAGATCACCACGGAGTGCTTCAGGAGAGCTCCATGGCTGGCTCTTCGTCTCCGCGCCCTGAGCCCTCTCCTCTCCGACCGGAGAGCTGCCAGGGAGACACTCGGAAAGGGGCTGTGCCGCCCGCCGGGGGTCGCGGAGGAGCTTCCTCGCCGGGCCGGCAGACCCGCATCGGGCCGAGCTATCGATGCTCCTCCGGCGGTCGATCTTTCCCGCGGGGCGCGGACGGATCACCACCCGGCGAAGATGTCGATGCCGCTCTGGCAGTCGAGCGGTTCTTCGCCGTCCGGATCCTCTCCGTATCCGGGGAAGGGCGCGGAGGGAGCCGCCCCATCCCGGAAGAGGAAGTCGAGGAGATAGATCGCGTCGGTGACGTTGAGGACCTCATCGTTGTCGGCGTCGCCCGCATCCCGGCAGCTCGCCTCCAGACCGCCGAAGAGGTGGAGGAGAAGCCGGATCGGATCGCTGATGTCGACGAGTCCATCGAGGTTGACATCTCCGCGCGTGAACTGGGGCGGCAAGGCGAGGATCGTGAAGGGAAACGGCGCCGAGCGGCGGCCGTCGGTGTTCTCGACCGCCAGCTCGACCGTTCCCGGCGGAAGCAGGGGCACCTCCGCGCTCAGGCGCAGCGGATCGTCGCCCTCGTCGAACTCGACTCCGGCGGCGGCGGTCTCGCCGAAGAAGACCTCGATGCCGTCGTGGAACTCGTCGCCGCTGATGACGACGGATTCGCCCGGCATCGCAGACGGAGGTTCCACGCCGGTGATCTCCGGCGCCTCCCAGCCGAAGGTGGTGGTCACCGTGATCTGGTCGGAGCCGATGAGCTGGCCCTCCACGTCGAAGGCGAGGAAGTCGAGCTCGTTCGCGCCGACGTCGAGATCCACTCTCACGCGCCAGCGGGTCGTCGAGAGCCAGGTGGGGGTGGCGGCCTGGTCGCCGACGGCGATCGTGTAGACATCGACCCAGGCATTCCCCTCGATGTCTGCATAGCCGGTGTCGACGGTGAAGTCTCTGCCCGAGTTGGTGGTGATGGCGAAGCCGACCGCCGCCGGCAGTTCCCCCAGAAGAAGCCCGCGGCGGCTGTTGATGAAGCTGCGGATCGCGTTAGCGTTGGCGACTCCGTCGGCCCCCACGGCGGCTGTGTTCCGGTCGAGGACCTTCGTCACCATCTCGCCGGCGCTCCAGTAGCCGGGCTGGCTGCCTCGTCCGTTCAGCATCTCGTCGAGGATCGCCAGGTACATCCTGCGGAACTTCGGTCGCTGGAGGACCCGGCTGAAGGACCCGTCTGCATCGGGATAGAGCCGCGCGCTGGCGTTGCCCCAGCTGTGGTCCATGTCCCACGGCAGGAGCTTGAACCGCCCCTCGATGGGGGCGTAGTAGAAGTAGGCGTTCTGGCCGTTCCCGATCGAGATCGTGTCCCAGTCGTCGTGGGCGCAGCGGGCAGCATACATCCGCAGGAACTGCTCGACATCCATGATGTTTTCGAGATCGGTGTCGAGGAGGCTCACGTTGTTGATGACGCGCATCATCTCGGCGATCTCCACGAAGTTGTCGTCCAGCTCGCGGGTGCGCGGATTGAAATACCAGCG
>JAFGKN010000344.1 GCA_016928605.1 Planctomycetota bacterium
GACCTCGCAGGCGTTCACTTCACGGGCTCGACGGACGTCTTCCGCTCGATGTGGAAGACCATCGGAGAGAACATCGCGACCTACAGGAGCTACCCGCGGATCGTTGGCGAGACCGGAGGCAAGGACTTCGTCATCGCGCACGCGAGCGCCGATCCCGATGAGCTCGTCACCGCCCTCATCCGCGGCGCGTTCGAGTACCAGGGCCAGAAGTGCTCCGCGGCCAGCCGCGCCTACATCCCCAAGACGCTCTGGCCGGCCGTGCGCACGCGGATGCTCGCGGCGCTGAAGACGATGAAGATGGGCGACCCCTCCGACTTCACGAACTTCGTGAACGCCGTCATCGACGAGAGCGCGTTCCGCAGCATCTCGCAGTCCATCGAGTTCGCCAGGAAGTCGCGGAAGGCCGAGATCATCGCGGGCGGCGGATGCGATGCGAGCAAGGGCTACTTCATCGAGCCGACGGTCGTTGTCACGACCGACCCGCAGTTCAAGCTGCTCCAGGAGGAGATCTTCGGGCCGGTGCTCACGATCCACGTCTACCCGGCGCGGCGCTGGCAGAAGACGCTCGAGCTGGTCGACGCGACGAGCCCCTACGCGCTCACAGGCGCCGTCTTCGCCCGCGACCGGCAGGCGATCCAGGAGGCCCGCGAGGCTCTCGTCCACGCGGCCGGCAACTTCTACATCAACGACAAGCCGACGGGCGCCGTCGTGGGGCAGCAGCCCTTCGGCGGCTCGCGCGCATCCGGCACGAACGACAAGGCCGGCAGCCCGCTCAATCTCCTGCGCTGGGTCTCTCCGCGGACCATCAAGGAGAACCTCATCCCGCCGACCGACTACCGGTATCCCTTCCTGGCCCCGGACGAGGGCGACGCCGGCTGACCGGAAGGTGGTGCGGGAAACGCGAGCCAGCAGTCGCCGCGATGGCCTGCCGTCTGCTCCGCGGTCGCTAGCCGCCTTGCGCGCTGACGCTCGCGCCTGCGGATGCGCCCGCTGCATCTTGCAGCCGATGCGGGCGTTTCCTATCATCGCGGCGCGGAGGCGGCGGCGCGCGCGGCGGCTCGCCGCGGCCCGGAGAGGCCTCCGCCGGCGATGCGACCGTGATCCACAGTGGTCCCAGCACAGGAGGGACGATGGGAAGAATCAAGCGCTCGTGCTCTGCTCTTGGCCTCGCCCTGACGCTGGCCCTGCGCCTCGGCTTGCCTGGGCTCGCCGATCTCCTCCGGCTCCTTCTGGCTGCGCTCCTCGCGTGTCTCGCCGTGAGCGGAGCGCCGAGGGCCGCGGAGGAGACGCGCATCGCGCTCGAGACGCACAGGCTGCGCTACTGCATCGATCCCGCGGGACGCGTCCGGGAGTTCACAGACCTGCGGACCGGCGTGAACCACCTCGCGCCGGGGAGCTCGCCGGCGTGCGCTCGGCTCGGGCGCGGGGGCGAGGTCCTGCAGCCGGAGAGCGCCCGCCTCGCCGAGGGGCGGCTCGAGCTCCGCTTCGCGGGCGTCGAGGAGCCTGTCGTCCTCGGCGTCCGCTGCCGCGACCGCTGGATCGAGCTCGAGGTGGAGTCGGCTGCGGAGGAGACCGACTCGCTCCTTTTCCTGGATGTTCCACTCGCGCTGCGCGGGCGGCCATCCGAGCCTTTCGGCGGCTGCGCGTTCGCGCTCGACCTCCGGACGCAAGTCGCCCAGCTTCCGGCGCTCCAGACGCATCTCCTGGCGAAGACGTTCCGAAAGTTTGGCCATCGCGGCGCGCGCGTGGCGCTCGTGGGCGCGCCTCCCTCCGAGATGCTCGACATCTTCAAGGACGTCATCCGGAGCCATCCCGAGACGCCCCAGACGACCGCCAGCGGGCCGTGGGCGGGGGATGTCGAGTCGAGCCGCGGATCGTACCTCTTCAATTTCGGAGACCTGACCCCTGCGAACGTCGAGGACTGGATCGCGCGCGTGAAGAGCCTCGGCTTCACCCAGATCGACAGCCACGGCGGCTCCAGCTTCTTCCGCTTCGGCGACCTCGAGCTGAACCGCCGGAAGTGGCCGCGGGGCTGGGAGGAGTTCCGGGAGATCAACCGGAGGCTTCACGACGAGGGCATCGGCGCGATCTTCCACACGTACGCCTTCTTCATCGACAAGCGCGCGAAGTACGTCACTCCGGTGCCCGACGCGCGGCTCGACGCGTTTCGCTCCTTCACGCTCTCCGAGGCGGTCACGGAGGACGCGACCGAGATCCCGGTCGTCGAGTCGACGCGGGACGTCTCGACGATCACCGGCTTCTTCGTCCGGAACAGCGTCACCCTGCACGTCGGCGACGAGCTGATCACCTTCGGGGGAGCCGCGCAGGAGGCTCCGTTCCGCTTCACCGGCTGCCGGCGGGGAGCCATCGGCACGAAGGCCGCCGCGCACGCCGCCGGCGCGAAGGCGAGGCACCTCAAGGAGTGCTTCGGCCTCTTCGTCCCGGACGTCGACTCGGACCTCTTCGGCGAGATCGCGGCGAGCCACGCCCGCATAGTGAACGAGTGCCGGTTCGACGGCATCTACCTCGACGCCATCGACGGGAGCGACATCCTCCGCGGCTCCGAGGAGAGCTGGTACCACGCGAGCCGCTTCGTCCACGAGATCTGGCGCCATCTCGACCGTCCCGTCGGCATGGAGATGAGCGCGATGTGGCATCACTTCTGGAAGTTCCGCTCCAGGTGGCAGGCCTGGGACTATCCCACGCGCGGCCACAAGCGCTTCATCGACATCCACGCGGCCTCGGTCGACGGTAGTCTTCTGCTGCCGCTCCATCTCGGCTGGTGGAACTTCCAGACGTTCTCGCCGCCGCAGGTGGATCCCTCCTATCCTGACGTCATCGAGTACCTGGGATGCAAGCTCATCGGCTTCGACGCAGGCGTCTCGCTCACCGGCGCCGTCAGCGCGGAGCGGCTCCGCGATGCGCCGGCGGTCCGGCGGCTGGTCGATCTCCTGCGGACGTACGAGGAGCTGCGCCGCTCCGGTTCGGTCGGCGAGGCGCTGAAGAAGCGTCTGCGCGAGCCGGGGAAGGAGTTCACGCTCGAGCGAGCGGAGGACGGCCGGC
>JAFGKN010000036.1 GCA_016928605.1 Planctomycetota bacterium
ACGATCCGCAGCCCGCCCGGCCGCGGGGGCACGACGGCCCGCGCTCCGCCCAGCCGGTCGATGTAGCGCTGCACGACGCGGCGGCGCGCGTCGGTTCCGGAGAATCCGTCGACGTGGAGCAGGGAGAGGATCGTGCGCGCCGACGGCCCGCCGTCGAGCCCGAGGTCGACGAAGAGCCCCGCGGCGACCTCGCGCGAGACGGCGCTCTCGCCCGAGCCGCGGTGCCCGGTGGCGCTCGACAGCACGCTGCCCGTCGTGCCGAGCGCATCCTGAGCCTGCTGCCCGTAGGCCGAGACGCCCCGGCCGCTCCACTGGATGCCCGTGACGCCGGCGACCGAGAGCCCGTCGACCGTGTCGTACGTCTCCACGTCGCGGCGAGGGTCGAACTCGCCGAGCTGCTCGATGAGCATCGCCTCGAGCTCGGAGCGCTCCCCGGCGCCGCCCGAGCCCCCCACCGTGACCGGATCGGCGTCGATGGCAGCGCCGAGCGCCGCCACCACGTGCTGCCCCTCGATGTAGAGGCCGCGCGCCGCGCGGCCGTCGTCCGTGATGCCCCGGTAGTAGCTCAGCACGTCCTTGAGCCCGTCGACCGGCGGCACACCGAAGCGCAGGCCGTCGCCGGTCGTGACCCAGGTGATGCCGATGTTCTGGCCGCCGGCGTCGTAGAACTGCGAGAGGGAATCGGAGAGCTGATCGACGCTGCGCTGGCCCCGCAGCAGGAACGCCTGCCGCCCGAGGCCTTGGATGACGCCCTGCAGGCTCTCCGCGCCCGTCGGCGCCTGGCGCACCGCGCCGAGCGGCGAGATCTTGGAGGTGCCGAGCGGCGAGATCTTCAGCTTCGTCGACAGGTCGATGATGAAGTCGGTGATGCCGAGCGGGAGCACCGCCACCTCGCAGGTGACCGCGGGGCTGTTCTGGCCCACGTAGTCGCCGCCGCCGAGCCGGCCGTAGATGCGGTAGACGTAGTTGGTCGTGGTGACCGTATCGTCGAGGTACTCGCCGACGCCGCCGGGCACGGTCGCGAGCGGCACCCACCGGCTCTCGACCGGATCGAACCGGTCGACGAAGACGATGTCGAAGGTGTCGAGCCCGTTGAGGGGGTTCTCGTCCCAGGTGAGCTGCACCGCGCGGCTGTCGCCGGGCAGCGTCACGGCGCTGCAGGCGAAGTTCACCGGCGGGAAGGGCGGCGCGTAGCCGAAGTCGACGTCATCGACGCCGGAGTCGTTCACGACGCGCAGGATGTAGACCGGCCCCGAGACGAGCGCCGCCGCGAGGGTGTCCCCCTCGATCGGCAGCGTGATCTTGATCTCGCGCCCCTGGTGCGGATCGGCGAGGCAGGGAAGGCTGGTGCAGGTCTCGCGCTCGCTGATCTCCCAGAAGAAGGGATCCGAGGAGGCTCCCTGCCTGCGGATCACGGCGACGGGGATCTCGGTGTCGCCGGCGAGACGGATCAGCCGGATCTCGGTCTCGGGATCGCGCGTGAAGCCGAAGAAGTCGCCGCGCAGGTAGACCGTCTTGCGGTCGGTCCGGTGGCCGTAGGTCTCGAGCTCGACGCCGGCGACGAGCTCGAAGACGCTCCGGATCTTCGGCCGCATGTACCAGAAGGGCGCGAAGGAGAAGCGCTTCTTGTTGGAGACCTGCATGCGCAGGTCGGGGTTCGTGTCGGTGTACTTGAGGGGGTCGTCGGGGGCGGGGCTCGCGAGCCCGGTGAAGGAGGCGGGCACCACGACCCGCAGCGTCTCGCGGTCGACGAAGGTCGTGCTCGTCGCCGCGATGCCGCCGAAGGAGACCTGCGAGGTCTTGTCGAAGTTCTGGCCCTTCAGCTCCAGCTCCACTCCGCCGACGACCGCGCTCTGGCGGGGCTCGACGGAGCTGACGATGGGATCCGGCGCAGCACCGCCGCCGCCTCCGCCGCTCGCGAAGATCGCCGCCACCAGGCCGGTCACGCCGGCCGCGCACCCGCTCAGAGCGAGCGGGAGGACGGCCACGAAGAAGCCACGAATCAGTCCGAAACTCAGGAGTTGTCGCGCCGCTCTCATGATCGCACACTGCCTCGATAAATCGCTTCCGACAAACAATCGCAGGGCATCCATGGTACCAGGAAGGCGCCCTCATCCCAACGGGGGTTTCCCCCAACTTCAGCCTCGGCTGGCCCGCTGTCTCCGCCGGCGCCCTCCCGGGAGGACGCCCCCTGCGGGCAGGGTCCCTCAAGGTTAGGGTTGTGTCGGCCGGCTCCTTGGGGTCCAATGCTCTCGAGACACATCCGCTGCGCGGCGATGCGCTCGCCCTCGGGGAGCCGGAGGACCGGGATCGCGCTTCCGGAGCCGCTCAGCGGTTGAGCTCTCGATGCCGGGCCGGCCGGCACCGCCTGCCGGATGCGCGCTCCGGCGATCGTCCCGTCGCCCTCTGGGAGGCTCGCGCCGCACAATCCTATGGAGTCGCCCGCTCAAGCCCTCTGGCCGTTTCGCCCCGTCTCGCTGACCGAGCTGATCGATCCCTGGGAGATCCGGCACCTCGTCGGCTTCGGAGCCCCGCTCGAGCTCCAGTCGGCCGTCGCCTGCATCGCGGAGAGCGGCGAGAGCGGAGAGCTGGTCCGCATCACGCCGGAGGACCACCTGGCCGAAGGGCGGTGCTGTGCCTTCTGCGCCTACCTGCGGAGGGGCGAGACCGGCGGCAAGATCGCCTTCGAGGGGGCGGAGGCCGAGTGCCAGCGCTCGGAGGAGCGCCTGGCCCGGCGCGCGCTCTCGGCGGACGAGGGTGGGGCCGTCCAGGCCCGCTGCCACATGGGGCTGACCGAGTTCGCCGCGCCGATCATCGTCCTCGGCCGCGCGCTCGGCGCGGTGGTGGCGGGGCAGTGTCTCACAGAGGATGACCAGAAGGGAAGGATCGCGAAGATCGTCGGCAAGATCGGCAAGCTGACCCGGGGCGAGCTCCGCAGCATCGAGGAGTCGGGCGCGTCCGGGGAGCCGCCCATCCAGGTCGCCGATGAGAGCGCCCGCGAGCAGCTGGTGAAGGAGATCGCGCGGATCCCCCGCGTCACAGAGGAGTTCGAGCCGCGCCTCACGGCCCTGGCCTCCGCGATCTCGCGCCTGGCGACGAGCCGGCTCGCGCACTGGCGGGCGCGGCGCGAGGAGGAGTTTTTGAGGAGATTCCCCCCTCCGCCCCCCTCTCCGCCGATGCCGGAGGACGCGCCCCTCCGCTGGCTCCGCTCGAGCATCGGCGAGATGCGCCGGAGCTTCGGCCTCGAGTACGTGGCCGTCTTCGCGGGCCCCTCGCCGCTGGAGACACCGAGGGAGGAGCAGCCGCTGCCGCTGGTCGAGGAGAGCGGCCTCCTGCCCGAGGGCGGTCTCGCCGAGGCAGGGGCGGCGCCGCCCCTGGTGCTCGATCCGCGGAAGCTGAGCCCAGCGGCCGAGGGAGGGGAGGTCCGTGCAGCCCCCGTCGAGGTGGAGTCCGTCTCGTCGCTCATCGGCGCGCTCCACGCGCTGGAGAGCACGCCGGCGGAGTGGAAGGACCGCCTGACGAAGAGCTTCTTCGCTGTGGCCGTCCGCCCGCAGCCCGACCTGTGCGCGATCTTCCTCCTCGGCCCCCCGACGGGAGGAGAGCCGCCCCAGAGCGACGACCTCGGGCTCCTGGCGCGCGCGGCGAGCCGGCTGGGCGAGGTCTACCTGCTCCTCCTCGCGGCGGGCGCCTGCCGCCTGGCGCGCGAGAAGCTGAAGCGATTCGAAGTCCGCGCGGCCCCGAAGAAGCCCCCGCAGCCCCTCCCGATCCGCCCCCAGCACTTCGACCTCCGCCGGCTCATCGACCAGTGCCTGGAAGCCACCGAGGAGGTGGCGCGCCGCGAGCGGGTGACGATCGACGCGCACGGGCTCCCGCAGCGGCTCATGGTGGACGCCGACCGCGATCAGATCCGGGCCTCGCTGGACGCCGCGCTGCGCCACTCGATCGGCATCGCGCGGCCCGACGACGGACGGCGCTCGTCGATCCTCCTCGCGGTGCGCCGGGAGCGAAAGCAGCCCTGGATGGTGCACGTCGTCCTCGATGTTCTCGGCCCCTTCCTCGGCGGCGACGCGCGGCGCCAGCTCCTGAGCGAGCCGATCCCTCGGGACGAGGATCACGACGACGAGCCGGCCGTGGCCGCGCCGCTGCTCCCCGAGACCGCGCATCCCTCCGCCGCCTCGACCGCTCCCGCGCGGGGTGATGCGGCCGCGCCGGGGGGAGAGCCTCCGCCGGCCGGCGGCAGGCCCGAGGATGCCTCCCGCGCCGCGGTCGCGGAGGCCCCGGCAGCCCCGGCCGGCGCCGACGCGGCTCCTCCCTCGGCTCAGACAGCTCCTCCGCAGGAGTCAGCCGCGCCGGGAGCAGCGCCGCCGCCCGAGGGGAAGAAGCCGCCTCGCCCGCCGAGGACCTTCCGCGACATCCACCGCTACCTGGCCTGGCACGGCGGGCGCCTCGATGCCGAGTGCGTCCGCACCGACCCGGTCGAGGGGGAGGAGGGGAGCTGGTACGGGCGCACGCTCATCACGCTCACCTTCCGGATCGCGCCGCGCTCCGCGAGGCCGGAGAGGGGCCGGCAGGAGACGAGGCGCAGGCGGGAAGCGAGGGGATGACCCACCGATCGCGAAGGATCCTGAGGCGGGCCGAGGCGGCGTGGCGCTCGGGCGATCTGGAGAGAGCCGCCGGAGATCTCGAGACGCTCGCCGCCTCGGAGGGGCGATCGCCGGAAGTCGTCTACGCCCACGCGCGGGTCCTGAGCGAGAGGGGCCTGTCGAAGGAGGCGATCGAGCGGCTCGAGAGGTTCCAGTCGTCTCCGGGAGCCCCGGCGGGCGGATTCTTCCACCTCGCTCTCGTGCGCTACGATGCCGGAGACCCCGCCGTCGAGGCCGACCTCGACCGGCTCGGCCCGGAGAACCACGTCGCGGCCGCGCTCGGACGGCTCGCGAGCTTCCGCGCGGATCCCGCGGGCGCCGCGCGCGCGGACATCGATCCCGCGGCCATCTGGAGCTCCGAGATCGCCGGCCGCTACCTCGCTCTGCTCGAGGCGCGCCATCTCGCCTCGCGCGCGCTCGCGGACGACGTCTTCCACCACCGGCTCTTCGCGCCCGGCAGGAGCGAGCCGGCTGCGGATCCGGCTGCCGATGCCGCCTCGGTTGCGGCTGCCGGTGCCGGTGCGGCTGCCGGTGCCGGTGCGGCGCGCGGCGCGGCCGCTCCGGCCGCCGGACCATCGCGGGCGAAGAAGGCCCGCCGAACTCGGCCGGACCGGCCCTATCGAGAGGATCGACCGCGGTGGGAATCAGACCTCGCGGAGGCCTTCGACCGCCGCCGCTTCGCCGACTTCATCGCATTGTGGGACCGCGGCGACGTCCCCTCGGCCTGGCGCGACGCGCTCTCCCGCGAGTGCTGGATCTACGCCCACCTGGCGGTCTCTCCGTCCCGTCGCGCCCTCGCGATCGCCGCCGAGGCGGTCGCGAGCAGCCGGCGCTCCGCGGATCTCCACTACCTTCACGGCCTGGCTCTCACCCTCGTCTCGCGCGCGGCCGAGGCCTCCCACGCCTTCGTCCGCTTCGCGCGCGCCGACGACGTCCAGTGCGCGCACCTCGTCCGGCAGCTCGAGGAGGAGGCATCCTCGCCGCCGGCCACGGCAGACTGAGCGGGCATCGCGCCGCCGGGCGGCGGGACCGCCGCGGCCGGTCGCGCGCCAGCGGCATGGCGTCCGGCCCGGCCGGCTCGCGCCCCGGGGAGTGGAGGGCCCGATTTCCCCCCGTCTTTTTTCTCTTTCCCGCCGGCTC
>JAFGKN010000345.1 GCA_016928605.1 Planctomycetota bacterium
CCCGACTCGTACCGCGAGGCCGCGATCTCCCTCGGAGCGAGCCGGTGGGAAGTCGTCTATCGGGTGCTCTTCCCGGCCGCCCGGAACGGACTGCTGGCCGCCGTACTCCTCGGCGTCGGCAGGTCGATCGGAGAGACGATGGCGGTGCTCATGTGCACCGGCCACGCTGTCAACATCCCCACGAGCCTCCTGGATCCCGTGCGGACCCTCACGGCGACCATCGCCGCCGAGCTGGGAGAGACCGTGGAGGGGGACGACCACTACCGCGTCCTCTTCACGATCGGCGTCGTCCTCTTCGTGATCACCTTCGCCGTCAACCTCGTCGCCGACCTCGTCGTCAAGGGCATCCGAAGCGAAAAAAGCGCCTGATCTCGTGTCGCTCATGAAGCACTACCACGTCTGGCCGGCCCCCGGCAGCCATGCTCCGGCAGGCGAGACCGAGGCCTTCGCGACCCTGGAGGATGCGCTGGCCGCGGTGGCGCAGTTCGAGGTTCCAGAGGACCTGGAAGCTCCCGCTGCGGCCGCGGGTGGCCGGATCCATACGGAGTTCGACATCATCTGCGCTGAGGCCGGAGCCGCCCCGCGCCTGCGCGGCCGACCGGTCCGCCGCTTCTTCGCCGACTGGAAGGGAAACGCGACGCCTGGCGACGGCACGGAGACCTCGCCGTGGTCCGGCCTTCCCTCCGCCGTCGAAGAGCTCACCGCCCTCGCGCGCAAGGGCGAGCTCGTCCTGCGGCCGGGCGAGCGGGTCCGCATGGCGCACCGTGAGCTCTTCACGGCCACGTCGCTGGAGCGGAGAAAGATGCTCCAGGAGCGGATCGCGCGGCTCGCCTTCGCAGTGATGGTGGCGAGCCTCGTGATACCGGTCTTCGCGATCATCGGCTATCTCTTCTACCGCGCCGCGCCGGTGCTCTCGCCCTCCTTCATCCTGGAGAATCCGAAGAACGCGATGACGGCCGGCGGGATCTGGGCTCCGCTCGTCGGCACCTTCTACCTGGCGATCATCTCCCTCTGCATCGATGCGCCGATCGGGATCCTGGCGGCCATCTATCTCAACGAGTACGCGAGGGACAACTGGTTCACGCGGATGATCAACCTCGCTGTCGTGAACCTGGCCGGAGTCCCCAGCATCGTGCACGGCCTCTTCGGATTCGGCGCCTTCGTGCTCTTCGCCGGCATGGGGAAGTCCGTTCTCGCCGCATCCTGCACCCTGGCCGTGATGAGCCTGCCCGTGATCATCACGAGCACTCGCGAGGCTCTCGCCTCGGTACCGATGGCCTTCCGCGAGGCCTGCTGGAACATGGGAGCGACGCGCTGGCAGACCCTCCGCACCATCGTGCTGCCCAACTCGCTGAGCGGCATCCTCACCGGCGTGATCTTCGAGATCTGCCGCACCGCCGGCGAGACGGCGCCGATCCTCTTCACCGGCGCTGTCTTCTACACGGCGGTCGCGGACAGCGGGTGGGCATCGTTCTTCCCCTACGGACTGAACGACACGTGCATGGCTCTCCAGTATCACCTGTTCACCCTGGCCACGCAGGTCGTCGGCGTCTCCGAGGAGCTTCAGTACGGAACCGCCGCGGTCCTCATCGGGCTGACTCTCGTGATCAACAGCGTGTCGATCAGCCTGCGGATCTATCTCCGCTCGAGGAAGAAGTGGTGACGCGCGCCATGGAAACCCACGTAGAGTTCGACAGAGTCGATGTTTCCTACGGCCGTGCGGTCGCACTGCGGGACATCTCCCTCGAGATCGGCCGCAACGAGATCTTCGGCATCATCGGCCCGGCCAACTCCGGCAAGACGACGTTCCTCAAGTGCATCAACCGGACCATCGACTTCGTCACCACGGCCTCTGTGAGCGGCGAGGTCCGGATCGACGGCCGCAACGTCTTTGACATGAAGAACGTCTACGAGCTGCGCCGGCGGATCGGCATGGTCTTCCCGCTGCCGGTGGGCCTCCCCCTCACGGTCTACGACAACGTCGCCTACGCGCCGCGCATGGCGGGCGTGAGGGACCGGACGTTCCTCGACGAGCTCGTCGAGCGCTGCCTGCGCCAGGCCGCGCTCTGGGACGAGGTCAAGGACCGCCTCGGCTCTCTGGGCACGCGGCTCTCCGGTGGGCAGCAGCAACGGCTGACGATCGCGCGCGCTCTCTCCCACCGCCCGGAGATCCTCTGCCTCGACGAGTTCTCGATCGCGGTGGATCCGGTGACCACGATGCGCATCGAGGACGCTCTGGTCGAGCTGAAGAGCGAGATGACGATCATCCTCGTGACCAACCTGGTCCAGCAGGCGCGGCGGCTCGCCGACCGGGTGGCCTTCTTCAACAGCTCGCGCCTCGTGGAGGTCGGAGACACCGAAACCATCTTCAACCATCCGTCCGATGAGATCACCGCAGCCTATGTGACCGGAGCCTTCGGATGATCGCAGAGAAGCCCGCAGTTGCGCCGCAAGTCCGCCTTGCCATCCGCACCCGCGACCTCAACCTCTGGTACGGGGACTTCCAGGCGCTCAAGAACGTCACGATCGACGTCAAGCCGCGCCTGATCACGTCGCTGATCGGCCCGTCGGGGTGCGGCAAGACGACCCTGCTGCGCTGCTTCAACCGGATCAACGAGCGCTACGGGAACGTCACCACGACCGGCGAGGTGAGGATCCTCGGCAAGAACATCTACAGCGAGGCGGTCTCGCTGGCGGACCTCCGCAAGTCCGTGGGGATGGTCTTCCAGCGGCCGAATCCCCTGCCGATCTCCATCTACGAGAATGTGCTCTTCGGCATCCGCACCCACACGAGGCTCCGCGGGCGAACGAGAGGCGAGCTGGACGCGATGGTGGAGTCCGCGCTGCGCGACGTCCAGCTCTGGGACGATGTGAAGGATCGGCTGCAGCAGAGAGCGACGCATCTCACCCTCGAGCAGCAGCAGAAGCTGTGCATCGCCCGCCTGCTCCCGCTGAAGCCGCAGGTGGTGCTGATGGACGAGCCGTGCTCGGCCCTGGACGCCGAGGGTACCGAGCGGATCGAGGATCTGATCGCACTGCTGAAGGAGAAGTTCACGATCGTCATCGTCACGCACAACATGGCGCAGGCGCGCCGCGCGAGCGACGAGTGCATCTTCATGCTGCTGGGGGAGATCATCGAGCACGCGCCGACCCTGGATATCTTCCTCAATCCCAGCGAAGAGAGAACAGCCATGTACGTCGAAGGACGCTACGGATAGAGATGTCACGCGGTCTCCCCTTCGATCTTTCCAATCCGAGAAACATCGCCATCCCGCCGGAGGCTTCCATGCCCCAGAAACTCGACAGAGAGCTGTCCTCGCTGAAGGACCAGCTCGTCAGAATGTCCACGACGGCCCAGGCCATGTTCCAGCGCGTTCTCCGCGCACTGGTGGACCGCGATGCTTCGCTGCTCGAAGGCCTCAAGGAGCAGGAGGAGTGCACCGACCGCAGCCAGATCGAGATCGACAGGGAGGTCGTGCGGATGATGGCCGTCTACGGCCCCGTGGCGCTCGATCTGCGCTTCGTCCTGATGGTGGCTCGCATCAACTCGGAGCTCGAGCGCATCGGCGACATGGCGGTGAACATGTACGAGAACGCGCGCTTGCTCCTCTCCGAGCCGGAGCTGAAGAAGCTGGTGGACCTCCC
>JAFGKN010000346.1 GCA_016928605.1 Planctomycetota bacterium
CGCGATCTCGTGCGATCCGTAGTTGAGCACGGCGAGGTCCACCTTGCCGTCGCCGTCGAGGTCCGCGGCCACCGCCGCCGCGGTCGCGTCCTCCGACCCGATCTCGATCAGCCCCCCGAGCCGGCCCGTGCCGTCGTTCAGCAGGATCCCCACGCTCGAGGGCATCTCAGCCCCCAGCCGCCCCGTCCCCACGACGTCGAGGTCGCCGTCGCCGTCCGCGTCCCAGAGCGCCGCCCGGGGGTAGGCCCACGGCACGCGCTGGACCTCGGCGAAGCTTCCATCTCCCGCGCCCTCGAACACCGCCACGCAGCTCTGGAAATGAAAAAAGGTCTCCGCCGCGAGCACCAGATCGAGCCGCCCGTCGCCCGTGACGTCGCCGGCGTCGAGCGACCGGAAGGCCCCGAAGATCTCCATGGGCCCGGACTCGATGAGACCGCCGCGCCCGTCGTTGAGAAACACCGAAAGCAGCATCGTGAGATCCCACGACCCGTCCGGGCCCGGAGCCGTGTAGTACAGCAGCACGATGTCCTCGTGCCCGTCGCCGTCGAAGTCCCCGGCCGCGATGTCCTCGGGAGAGAGGTAGAGCCGGCCCTCGGGAGCCTTGATGACCTCCCAGTCGGCGAGATCTCCAGCGCCCCGGTTCCACAGGATCGCCACATCGTGGCTTTCATCGGATGCAGTGATGACATCGACGGCTCCGTCTCCGTCGAGGTCCGCCGCCGCCATCCTGGCAAAGACGTGCAGCGCGGTTACGTCCCCGGCGAACGTGCGGGGCTCCCCGAAAGTTCCGTCGCCCTGCGCCCGCAGCACCGCTACCAATCCGCCTATCCCCTCGCCCTGGCCGCAGGCCACGAGATCGAGCCGGCCGTCCCCGTCGAGATCGGCGCAGAGCAAGTCCCTCTGCCGCATGCCGTCGATGGGATACCGCGTTCCTGCGGGGTAAACGCCATCTCCGGGGTTGAGGTACACAAGCACCTCGTCAAGCCCCGACGGGCTTCGTCTCCGATTGGCCACCGCGAGGTCTACGTCGCCGTCCCCATCGAAGTCGCCCGCGACCATCTCGATCGGCCACCAGACGCTCATGGACTGCGGCACAGGGTCGGTCGGCACGATCCGCGCCGACTCCATCGTCCCGTCGCCGCGGCTGTAGATGACGACGACGTCCGAGCCGGGGCGGCCCGGGTCCGCCGTGGCGACGTCGGAGTACCCGTCGCCATCGAGGTCCGCGACCGTGTGATAGCCCCCCAGGCCGCCGTTGCCGAAGAAGAGCGTGTCGGCGAACTCCCGTCCGCCGAGGTTCAGGCAGAAGGCTCCGCCGGTGCCGTAGAAGTCGATCCAGCCGTCCCCGTTGAAGTCCCCCAGACGGATGGGGAAAGGGCTGTGACTGCCGTAGAGAACCCGCAACTCCGGGAAGCGCCCCTCGCCGTCGTTGAACAGCAGGCCCACGCCCGCCGCGTCGATCGAGCCGGCGGCGATGTCCGGAGGCCGTCGAGGTCGAGGTCCGCGATCTCGACCGAGGCCGGCCTGCGGCCCGCATCGTAGAGCACCGGAGGAGCGAATCCGCCCGCGCCAAGACTCCGCATCACGCCCACGAGCCAGCGCTCCGTCGCCCCCGTCACCACGAGGTCGGGCCAGCCGTCGCCGTCGAGGTCGCCGGCGGCGATGCGGCGCAGCCGGCCGATCGGCTCGACGCCGATCCGGAGCCCATCCGCGAAGCGGCCCGCGCCGTCGCCCCGCAGGAGCATGACATCGCTCGTATCCCAGACGGGCACGAGCAGATCGAGCGCGCCGTCGAGGTCGGCGTCGGCGACCACGAACTGCCATCCGTGATCGGGAATGCGGTACGTTCCCGTGATCGAGAACGCGAAGCCTCCCTCGTTGCGCAGCATGAGCACCTCGCGGTACTCGGGCTCCGGGCTGTAGTTGAGCGCCGCGAGGTCCGGATCCCCGTCGCCGTCGAAGTCCGCGGCCGCGAGCTCGTAGCCCACGCGGAAGTCCATCGGGATGTGGACCGGAGCGGCGAAGCTCCGGCCGCCTGCGCCGGGGAGGATCGAGATCTCACCGGGCGCCCCGCAGGCCGCCGCGATGTCCACAAAGCCGTCGTCATCGAAGTCCTCGGCTGCCAGAGCGACGGCGATCGAAGAATGCGTGGATCGTAAGGCGAAGCTCCGGTAGGTGGGGAAGACGAGCGGCGGCTGGGCGTCGCACTCGGCGGCAAGGCCGGTCACCGGCCAGCCGGCTGCGACCGCCAGAAGGAGCGCTGCGGTGAGACCTTCCGCTCTCATGAATCGCCCTCGCGTCCAGCGAAGCGGGCTTGCCCGCGCAGCCCGCTTCGCCTTTGATCCTACGGGCCAGGGCACGTGGCAGCGAGCGCGAAGTGGCCCGCGCCCTGAGATGCCTGCCAGTCCTCAGCCGCCTGCAATGGGAGTGCCGTGGTCCTGCGCGGGGAGATGCCTGCCGAGCTGCAGACGGCTCTCGGGCTCCTGCAGCCTGCACTGCGAGCGCCGCCCACGAGCGCGGCGACAGGCCTTGCGCGCGGTGCGGCGCCTCGCTCGCGGCTACCTGCACGCCGCGTCGAGCGCGCACTCGAGGTCATCCTCGGTGGGGTCGGCGCCGCAGGCGCCGAAGGGCGGCGGGGGCGGCGGGCCGCCGAGGAGGAGGTAGCGGAGCAGGTAGACGGGGTCTGAGATCCTCTCCCGGCCGTCGTCCTCGAGGTCCGCGTCGACGGCCGCATGCCGCTGGTGTGCCGCCGCATCCCTCCGCCCTCTCTCTCTCACGGCGGCGTTGCCGGGCCGCCGAAGAGGTGCTCGAGGATCCTCACCGCGTCCGTCAGCTCCATCGCGCCGTTCTCGTCGAAGTCCGACGGCCTCAGCCGCGGGCGCCAGCCGCCGCGGAAGAGGTAGTTGAGGATCACCACCGCGTCGGTCAGGTCGAGGCGGCCGTTCTGGTCGGCATCGCCGAGGTCCTGCGCCCCGGGGAGCGGAAGCTCCGCCGCCACCACCGAATCGAGGATATCGTCGCCGTCCCACCCCGACACTCCGTTCCACACCGCGATGTTGCGGCTGATCGACACCCAGCTCGGGCTGCGGTCCGAGATCAGAAACGGCTCCCCCACCGGGCACCCATCCTCGAGCCGAACCCCGTGCACCGAGCGCGTGAAGAAGTCCTCCATGCGCAGCCACACCGCGTAGTACTCCGACACCGAGGGGTTCGTAAAGTTGACCGCATCATCCGCCGTCACGGCCACCGCAGTGGGCTCGCCCCCGCGGTCGAGGTCGAGGATGTAGAGCTGTCCCCCCGGCGCCAGGGCCGGATCGATGTCCGCCTCGAAGAGAAGCGTTCTTCCGTGGAGCGCGAGGTGCGGGCCGACGCGCGATCGCCGCCCAGTGTCAGCGACGATTCTCTCCACCCCCGGCGTGCACAGATCCTCCGCCCGCTTCGCGAAGATCTTCCAGCTCGCCGCCGGATCGTGGTGGTCCGGCGGGCGGAGGTCGAGCCAGACGAAGTAGTCGTCGGAGGCCTCCACCCAGCGGCCGGTCTCCGGGAAGTACTCGTAGTCGGCGATGCGGCGCAGCGCGTCGGGAGCTGGATTCTCGAGGTCATCGACGGACTTGCCGAAAAAAGTGCCGCGGAAATGGTCAACGTCGACCTCCGACTCCACGAGAATCACGTAGGTGGAGTTGGCGGCGACGATGCCCAGGTTGTCGCTATCCCTCGTCACGACCAGGTTGGGGGCCTCTATGCCTAGATCGAGATTCTGGAGCGAACGGGCATAGTTCGACGTTCCGTGTCCCCAGAAAAGATGAGTTGTACCGAGGACGATTGCCCCCTGGTACGCAGGCTTTGCCGCGATATCGAAAGCTAAGCTGTCGATGCGGCTGATACGCTTTCCCTGAATCATGCCTGGCGGCGGCACACGTTCGCCGTCTGAGTATCGCGGCCAGATGACCACATTTCCCTGGATCCGCGGCGACTCGCCAAAGCGCGGCGGCCCCGACTCGACCGCGAACTCCTCGAGCGGCTGGGCCGCAAGCCGCCAGGCTTCCGGCCCGGCCGCTGCCAGGAGAAGAAGGGATATGAAGAGAGAGACAGCCTTCATGTCACTCGCGACTACTCATCCGCGAATCCCCGCACCGCGAGATACCCGACCGTGTTGTACTGGAACATCTTGTAGGCAGGCAAGTACTCGAGGCCCTTGAGCGATCCGGCCTCCTCGGCCTCGAGGTCGACGTGATAGGGCAGGGTCCAGGCGTAGGCTGAGCCGCCGCCGGACTCGTCGGTCGCCGTGGTCGATGTCCAGAGCGGCCGGTCCACGAGCGAGGGATCCGGGCTGAAGGGCTCCGCCAGGACGACGCCCTGCGACTTGCTGAGGTCGATCACCGTCATCAGCTCGAAGACGTTGGGGACCCGCCAGTCATAGTAGGTGCCTGGGCCGGGGAGCGGAAACGCCATATTCCACGCTTCCTGGAGCACCGGATCGTTCCAGTCGACATTCTCGTTGATGCGGTAGAGCGGCTCCCGCCTCCACATGAGGCCCGTCAGGGCGTCCGTCACCGTCAGATCCCCGTTGTCCACGAACCTCCCGGCCTCGATCGTCTCGGGCAGCACCGGCCGGCCGACGATCCGCGGCGGCGCCGGACCGCCCTGGAAGAGAAAGTTGAGCGTGTAGACCGCGTCGCTCAGGTTGATCAGCGCGTCGCCGTTGGAGTCCCCCAGCTGGTACTGCGCCGAGGGCGGCACCAGCGTGGCGCCCTCGTGCCTGGCCGGCACGTCGGGCCGGC
Source organism: Planctomycetota bacterium (assembly GCA_016928605.1). GTDB lineage: Bacteria > Planctomycetota > UBA8108 > UBA8108 > UBA8108 > JAFGKN01. The sequence goes on from JAFGKN010000346.1 coordinate 4,782, forward strand.
GGTTTCGCACGGCCATGAAGTACAGACGGTTTGCTTTCGCCTCGCTGAGCGTCGCTCCGGTCACGGGCCTGACATACCATGCCTTCACAGACTCAGGAGCGTACGTCGTCGTGGTCCAGAGGGCTCCGTGATCCGATGAAAGCCCGAAGATCGGGTCAGCCGCCGGAAAACTCCGGGAGTAATCCATCACGGTCAGAATCTCGCCGAGCGTCGGCAGCCGCCAGGGATACTCGACACCCGCCGGCCCCAGCTCGAGAGCGGCCGCCGCTGCCCGCGCCTCCGCCCAGCTGTAAAGCTCCTGGGGCGGGCTCTTCTGCCACTCAAGGCCGGTGGAAAGGTCGACGACTGTCACGCCTTGTTCTGACAACATCTCCTGGTAGCCTCGCTGCCGGCCGAGCTGGTAGTAGCCGTCCTCGCCCGGGTAGTCCGCATCACTGCACGTCATCAAGGTCAACCCGTCATTATCATAGCACAGGCTCTGGCCCGTCCTGAGCACCATCATCGTGTTGACGGTCGGAGGTGGGTCTCCACCGAGGAAGAGATGGCTGAGCAGGTAGACCGGATCGGAGATGTCGAGGAACCCGTCCCCGTTGGTCTCCGCGCACGAGTAGGGGGGGAGGAGAAGTCCGTCGCGCGGCGGCGGAGGATCGTCCTTCGGCGGAGCGCCCCCCATCGCGAGGGTGGTCTCGAGCACCCCGGGCGACCGCATCTGGCTGCCGGACGTCCAGGAGTTGTAGTAGAGATCGCACCACGCGTAGGACGATGAGCCGTAAGCCACGTGGATCGTGAAGTCCTTCGCGCACGGAAACTTGCTCTGGCCGGCCTGCGTCATGACGGCGCTGACCGCAGGAGAGCCGATCCCGCCCGTGAGCGCGATCGTCGCGACACAGTTCTCGTACCCGTCGCAGGAATAGTAGGGAACCGTAAGGGTGTAGCAGGCGCCCGCCGTCACGAAGCCGACGACGGGGGCGAGGGTCACCGCCTGCGTGGTATCGATCAGGACCGCCTGGGTGAAGCCCACCGAGGCATCCATCACCGCCGTCTCATCCATGTCGGGCGGCCCGCCGTTCTTGACGGTGGCGGTGTGGGTGCCGTCAGTCGTTACGCCGTTCAGCGTCAGATCGCCGCCCAGGCTCTTGAGGTTGGTGGCGTCGTGCGCGAGTCCGTAGGACCAGGCCTGCGTCTCGCCCATCATGCACGTCAGGAGCACGCGCACTCCGATGTCAACTTGCTCGCCCGGGTACGCGAAGATCATGATGGAATCCGAGTGCCAGTTGTAGCCGCCGTCGATGCTCACCTCCACCTTGTAGTTGTACGCCTCCCCGCTTCCCGGGTAGCACGGCGGCAGCTCGGAGGCCGCCGCGGCCGCGCAGAGAAGCAGAATGCCTAGACATGCGGACATTCGCAGACGGGTCATCGCAGACTCCTTCCTCAGAGCGCCGGCGAGCTCGCGAGCCCTCCGGCGCGTTCCTGCCCGCCTCGGCGCATACGGCGCCACCGCCGGCCGACACCGGTGCGGGCTCGGTGATGAACGCGCCGCGGATGAACGGCAGGACGGAGCGCGATCTCTCTCGCGCTCCCTCCTGTCCGTCCCAGCCGCGGCCGGATCGCGCGGACACTGCGCGCCGCGGATGAACGGCAGGACGGAGCGAGATCTGTCTCGCGATCCCTCCTGTCCGCTCCATCCGCGGCCGGATCGCGCGGACACTGCGCGCCGCCGATGAGCGGCAGGACGGAGCGAGATCTGGCTCGCGATCCGTCCTGTCCGCTCCATCCGCGGCCCGTTGGCGCGGCGCGAAGCGTCCGCGCCAACGATGACTCGAGTCGTCGCTTGAGCTGGCTCCCGCGCCCACATCGGCCCTTGAACCCTGCGCGCGGCCTCCGGCACACAAAGACGTCGCGTCTGCACGCCCCACGACAGCGCACGCAGCTTCCCCGACCGACGCGCTCAGCTCGCCGGCGACATCGACAGAGTCCGCCTGCCGGTCCCGGCTCGCACGGCGCGCGGCGCAGCCGCGACAAAGCCTCCGGACGCGACATGACCCAGAGCCGCCGCGGGCATCCAAGGCCCGCATGTGAGTCGTAGCCTCTATAAGATGGATGTAACGAGATGAGCGGATGGGGCCGCAATTCCCGGAATTTTTTTGCTCGGCCTCCAGGACCGGCCTATTCTGGATTCGAGGACCGGCGCAAGGCCCGCGCGGGGCGGCACGCCGCACGGCGACGGTTCCGCGGCGGCGCTTCTCCGCGAGCACCTGGCTGCGATGCGCCGCGGCTGCCGCGAAAGAGGGGGAAACATGCAGGCACCGGAGGACGGGGAGAAGACTCTTCGCGATCTCCTGCCCTCTCTGCAGCGCCATCTGCTCGAGCACGCAAGGTCGCTCCTGGGGCCCCGGCCGCATCCGCTCCTCGACGCCGACGACCTCGTACAGGATGCCTTCCTGCTGGCCATCAAGAAAGGAAAGCGCCTCGAGGGGGCGGCGCCGCGGCAGGTTCTCGCCTGGCTCGAGACGGCGATGCTCTTTCGCCTTTGGAATCTGCGGCGCGCGCGAAGCCGGCTCCGCCGGGAAGCGGCGGCTGAAGGAAGTCCGCGGCGGGACCTCGCGGTACTCCCAGCCGATGAGACGTCGAGTCCCGCGGCCTCTCTGGAGCTGGAGGAGGACGTCCGAATCGCGCGCGGAGTCCTGTCCGGGCTGACGCAGATCGAGCGGGAGCTGTTCGAGAGCGTGCAGATCGAGGGAGTCTCCATCCGAAAGGCGGCGCGCGACCTAGGCATCGGAAGGAAGACCGCGCGGAAGACGCTGCTGGCGGCCTCCGAACATGTCCGCCGAGCCTTCGAGGAGGCGAGGTCGAAGCAGACAAACCGCAGAGAGAGAGAGAGAGAGAGAGAGAGAGAGAGAGAGAGAG
>JAFGKN010000347.1 GCA_016928605.1 Planctomycetota bacterium
TCGGCCCGGCCAGCTCAGGTAGACCATGTTGGTCTCCGGCGGGGTGACCTCCAGGCCGCGGGCCGCCAGGGGGGCGATCAAGTCCGCCAGCTCGCGGGCGTGGCGGTGGTCCTCGGCCAGCCGCTCCACGTTCCGCTCGAGCGCGTGAAGGCCGCAGGCCGCCAGCACGCCAGCCTGCCGCAGGCCGCCTCCGAGCAGCTTGCGGATCCTCCGCGCCTCCTCCATGAGCTCCCTCGAGCCCGCGAGGAGAGAGCCGACGGGCGCGCCGAGGCCCTTCGAGATGCAGAACATCACCGTGTCGCCGGCGGCAGCGTACTCTGCGACCTCCACTCCGCTGGCGACGGACGCGTTGAAGACGCGCGCGCCGTCGATGTGAAAGGCCAGACCGCGCTTGCGGCAGAGCGCTCCCACCGACCGGAGATACTCGAGCGGGAGCACGCATCCGCCGGCGACGTTGCTCGTCTGCTCCAGGATCACGAGCCGGGTCCGCGGCTCATGGATGTCGTCTTCGGGACGGATTGCCGCCTCGATGGCCTCGAGGGGGATCTGCCCTCTCTCTCCGGCGATCGGCCTCGTCTGCACGCCCCAGAGCCGAGCCGCGCCGCCGCACTCGAAGTTGAAGCTGTGGCACTGCGACTCGAGGATGACCTCGTCGCCCGGCCGCGTCAGCACGGCGATGGCGATCGAGTTGCCCATCGTTCCGGAGGGGACGAAGAGCGCCGCCTCCTTCCCGGTGATGCGCGCAGCGCGCTCCTCGAGGGCCTGGACGGTGGGATCGTCGCCGAGCACATCGTCGCCGACGGCAGCCCGGGCCATGGCCTCCCGCATCGCGGCGTCGGGGCGGGTGACGGTGTCGCTGCGGAGATCGATCACGGGCGGCGGCTCGGCCATCGTGTACCTGCGGCGGCTGGCGTGCTATAGAAGGAGAGGCATCCGTGGCAACCGGATCGCTTCGCCGGTGGACGGACGGCACCAATCTATACGGCGCGGGCGCTAGCGACAAGGACGGGTCGCAGGGCCCTGGCGACCTCGGCAAGGGATCCGATCATGAATCGCAGCAGGGACCAGGGGCCGCATCGCCGCAGCCAGGAGGAGGAGCCGCATCGCCGGAGAAACCCGATCGGCCGGGGAAACGACGGATTCGTCTGCGAGCACTGCGGCCTCGAGGTCCTGCCCCTCCTCCAGGGAAGCTACCGGAACCACTGTCCGGCCTGCCTCTGGTCGCGCCACGTGGACGTCGTGCCGGGCGACCGGGCGGAGGCGTGCGGCGGCCTCATGGAGCCGGTCGGCGTGAAGGGCTCCTCCGCCGGAGGCTGGGACATCGTGCACCGCTGCGTGCGATGCGGCGCGACGCGGGTGAACCGCGCCGCGCTGGACGATCCGCGCCAGGGCGACGCCTGGGAGCTGATCGAGGCGCTGTCTCGGCTGCCGCTCCGGAGGGACTCTTGACGACGTGAACGGACCCGATCTTCCGCTCCCGAGCCCGAACCGGGGCCCGCACCCCGGATCCGAATCCGCATCGGCAGCCGCATCCGCGATCCGCATCCGCAGCGGCAAGGGCAGCGGCAGCCGCAACCGCGATCCGCATCCGCAGCGGCAAGGGCAGCGGCAGCCGCAACCGCGATCGGCAACGGCCTCCGCAACCGCGATCCGCACCCGCATCGGCAGCAGGAGCCGCGGTCCGCAGCCGGAGTCCCCAGCGGTCATCCCGAGCCCGAGCCCGAGCGCGTGCGCGCACCGGTGCCCCCGCGGCGGCCGCGCGAGATCAGTTGCCTCCTACCTGATGGGCGAGGAGCTGCTGCTCCTTGAGATAGCGCCGGATGCTGTGCACGAGCAGGGTGATCTCCGGACCGGGGCACTCCGTGTGGCGCGGCGCGATCTCGGCGTGAGTGTAGATCTGGTCGGTCGGGATCTCGTAGTGGTGCGAGAGGAGGGCGAGGAAGGCGAGGAGGCTCTGCCTCTGCTCCATCGTCAGCTTCTGCTTCTGAAGGCCGTAGTCTCCCAGGAGCACGATGCCGATGTTCCGCGAGTTCGTCTGGCCGTCTCCCGCGTGCGCCCCCTGGAAGTGCAGGGGGCGGCCCTGCCAGATGGATCCGGCCCGGTCGATGACGAAGTGGTAGCCGATGTCCGCCCAGCCCCTCGTGCGCTGGTGGTAGCGCTGGATGCCGCGGATGATCGCCGCGGTCTCGCGCGGGTCCTGCGTCCAGATGCACTTGGGAGGGCCCGAATGGTGGACCGTGATGCGCGTCGGCCTCTTCATCAGATCGACGTTGCCCTTGATCGGGCTCGCGTTCCAGCGCCACCTCGGCAGGATCTGTAGCTGGGAGCCGTCCCACCGGGCGAGCGGCTCGCTCGCGGCCGGCCGCTGCGGCTCGCCCGGCGGCTGAGCGCCGGTCGTCTCCGGAGAGCGGGAGAGCATTCCGCTGAGCGTCTTCGGCGCCGAGTCCCAGGGCGCCGGATGGACATCCCGCTCGAGGATCTCGACGGTGCGAGGCGAGAGGGCGGCCCGCGACGCCTCGGCGACGCCCGAGCTGCGGTCCTCGGCGCATCTCGCGTAGAAGTACGGAACGCCTAGATCGCTGAGGTACTCGGCGGCCTGGTGGTAGTCGCTTCTGGCCCGCGCGCAGAGGACCAGGCGGGCCAGCGTCTCCTGTCTCTCCGTGCCGGCGGTATCGGGGATGCCTTTGATCAGGTAGCGCTCGGCCAGGTTGAACTGGCCCATCTCGAGATACGCCTCTCCGAGAAGGCGGTTGATCTCGCCTGCCGTGTCGGCGGTGTAGTCTGCCTGGCGCGCTGCGGAGATTCGCGCGATCGCCGTCTCGAAGTCGCCGGCGTCGAGGTACAGCCGGGCGGCCGCCAGGTAGTTCTGCGCCTCGAGGCGAGCGGAGGATGCATGGCGGGCGGCGTACTCGAAAGACGCCGCGGATTGTTCGCGGGCGTTGCGAAAGGAGGATCGTTGCTGTGATCTGGGGACCTTGCATCCCGCAGCCACGATCGCCAGACAACAGGCCAGGAGCCACACCGGAGCGCGGGTTCGACACGCCATGGGTTTTCTCTTCACTTCTGATGTTCCCGAGCGAGGCGATGCATCCTCTCTCGGCTCGGCCTGCAGGGCAGCGAGTCTGCACTGCTGCGAGGTCGATCTCGCGGCGAGGCGGCATCGCAGACTTCGCCGAACCGGCTCCGCCTCCCCGAAAAACGGGGAGATCTTACCATGCGCGGTCCGCCGGGCCAAGCCTCTGCGCAGGCTTTTGGCCTATCGGAACCGCTCGGCCCCACGAGCACTGCTCCACGAGCACTGCTCGGGGTCGGGGTCTGGAGCGCGATCGAGGCGCTGCGCGCGGGCGGCGGCTGCCCCTGCCAGGCCGGAGCCAGGCGGTCCCAGGGCACTCAGCCACGGCGCATCTTGTCCGCGACTCCGCCGCCTGATACGATCCTTTCCGGAAGTCGCCGGCGGGAGCCCCCGCCCCGGCGGGACCGGGGGCGAGAGAAAAGGAGTGAGCGCCGTGATCCGAGGCGTGGACGACGATCGGCCGGGCGGGGTGGGAGATGGTGTCGGCGACGAGACGAGGGCCCTCGACAAGTTCGTGAGGGAGTTCCTGCGCCGCGGAGAGAACGCGAGCGAGGTCTGCGCGGTGCGGGAGATCCCCGCCCGGCCGCGGAGAGCCGCTCCGCTTCCGGGCGGCCTGCACCCGCGCTGGACGGAGTTCCTGGCGCGCCGGGGCATCGATCAGCTCTACTCGCACCAGGCGCGGGCGATCTCGCTGGCCCTCGAGGGGCGCAGCGTCGTCGTCGTGACCGGCACCGCCAGCGGCAAGACGCTCTGCTACAACATCCCGGTTCTCGACGGCTTCCTGCGCGGGGAGCCGGGCTACGCCCTCTACCTCTATCCGACGAAGGCGCTCGCCCAGGATCAGATGCGCGTGCTCGGCGAGATGCTCGCCGAGCTGGACCTCTCGGTCGATGCGGGGGTCTTCGACGGCGACACCGAGCCGGGGCTGCGGCGGCGGCTCAAGCGGCGCGGGCGGATCATCCTGACCAACCCCGACATGCTCCACCAGGCCATCCTCCCGCACCACGGAGGGTGGGTCGGTCTCTTCAGCGGCCTGCGCTACGTGGTGGTCGACGAGATCCA
>JAFGKN010000348.1 GCA_016928605.1 Planctomycetota bacterium
CGAGAGAGCCGAGCGGCGGAGGCGATGGAGGACACGCGGCGGGCGAGACGACTCCGATCGACGCCTCCGCGGGAAGCGGCGGCGGCGATGCAGGACCGGAGGCCAGCGAGACGACTCCGATCGACGCCTCCGCGGGAAGCGGCGGCGGCGATGCAGGCGTCGCGATCGGAGGCGCGCCGGCCGAGAGCCCCGAGAACCGCTCGGATCCCCGCAGGATCGAACCAGCGGGCAACTGGCCCCCCGAGCCGGCTCGCGTCCTTTCCCCGGACGCCGGGCGGGAGAGGGCCGCCGGCGGAGAGACGGAAGCGGGTGCGGCCGCGGAGGCTGGCGCCGATGGCGTGACGAGGAGCTCACGTCCGTCCCGGATGGCGCCCAGCTCGGCGAACGCCGGGTCGCCGGAGGTGAGAGGGATCTCCTTCGCTACTGGGATCGGGGGGATCTTCTCCGTGCGCGGCACCGCTCCGCCCGCCGCCGCGGAGCCATCCTCGTCGCCGCCCGTCTTCCACATCTCCACGGCGACGTGAGTCATCCGCCGCACGACGGTCACCATCTCCTGCGGCTCGCTGAGAAGCCCCGGGGCTGTCCAGCTGATGCCCGCGTCTCCGACGACGAGACCCGGATACGATTTGAGGAGCCGGTGGATGCGGTCGCGGCGCTCGGGGGAGAGGTACTCGCGAACGGCCTCCGGATCCGTCGAGTGCACGGCGACATCGCCGTCGAAGGCGGCGTCGCCGGTCTCGACGGTCTCGCTCCCCGGACGCTTCGGCGCCTCGCCGAGCGGCCTCTCCCGGCTGAGCCGCAGTCCGAGGTGGAGCAGACGCGGGAAAAGGATGCGGTAGCGGGTGTAGTAAACACGGCCCTTCCCGCTCCTCTGCCCGAACGAGGAGACGATCACCCGGTTGCCCTGGATGTTTCCCGCCAGCTCGAGGCTGCCTCTGGCCTCCTCGACGCTGAACTCGAGGGAGAGGAGGCGGCCGGCCTCCTTCCAGGCAGCGATCGCTGCGAGGATCTTCTCCCGCCGGGCGCGCCGGGAACCGGGACGCGCCGGCCGGTGCTGCGGGCGGCGGCCGCGGCGGCTCATCCTCCTCGCGAGCCACGCACCCGCCGCCGCCCCCGTCGCCACCAGCATCGCGCAAGCGACGAGGATCGGGAGCAGCGAGGCGAAGACGTGAGCGGGAGGCATCGGATCTCTATCTCGGGATGTCTGGACGCGCGGGCGCGGGGCTATCGGGCCGAGCGGAGGTCGTTCCGCGACTCCGCGCTCGAGCGGCGAGCGGAGATGCGGTCCTGCCCCGGACGCGGGCCGGCGCCCTCATCATCTCGTGATCGGCAGAGAGCCTCCCCACCGTTTCCCAATTCTCCGCGGCGAGAGGGCGCGCCGGTGCGAGGAGGGAGAACACCGCCGATTCCCGGCACGCGGGGCTGCTCGTCGAGCCGAGGGGCCGAGAACGTCGTGCGCCGCCGCGCCCGGAGCGATGGCAGGACCCGCTGTGCGACGAGACCGCGGCGCGCCGCCGTCAGGGCTCGGATGACGCCACGATCTCGAGGTCGCGCTGGTCCGAGGTGAGCCGGATATCGAGCGCCTGCTGGGACTCGCCGCCGCGCCGCGGGAGCAGGAGCCGGTACGATCCCTCCTCCAGGCCCGCCATGCGGAAGCGCCCGTCCGGGTCGCTGACGGCCGTCTTGCGCGCGCCGCCGCCGGCTCCGTAGAGGAAGAGAAACCGTCCGGCGAGGGGAGTTCCCCGCTCGTCGACGACCCGTCCGGAGATCTCCAGTCCGCTCCTGAGCTGAAGCGCGAGATCCAGCTCCCGGCCGGCGGGGACCTCGATTCCGGCCTGGTGCGCCTGGATGTAGTCGGGATGCCGGACGACGATCGTCTGCGGGCCTTCCGGAAAGCTCTCGAGGACGAAACCGCCGCTTTCGTCCGTGGCGGTGGTCTCCCCCAGCTGCTCGTCCCGGAAGAACTCGCGCATCACTCGCCGGTCGCGATCCTCCGGGCGCTCGGCCGCGAGATCTCCACCCTCGGAGCCGGCCGCAGGGGAGCCCTCGTCTCCGGGCCGCGGCTCGCCGACCCTCCTGCCCGCGCCTTCCTCCACGACCGTCTGGGGGCGCTGATCCCTCGCGATCGAGACGCGCGCGCCGGGTAGCGGCCGTCCCGTCTCGCCGTCGACCACCCTCCCCCGGAGGCGTCCCGCCGCCGTCATGGCCACCTCGATCTCCGTGCGCGCTCCGGCGTCCACGCGCACTGATGTCTCGGCGGGGAGGTACCCCTCGGCGCGGAGCTCGACGACATACGTCCCCGGCTCCATGTCCTCCTCCGCGAAGAGCCCCTCCGCACTGGTGACCCTCCGCCCGCCCCTCAGGAAAGGCGGCGTCTCCTCGCCCTCCTTGCGGACAGCGAGCCGGAAGGATGAGATCGGCTGCCCGGAGGCGAGGTCGACGACCCTGCCGGCGAGCGCGCCCGAGGGCTCGAGGACCAGATCGGCGATCCGGTCGCCCGGCGCGACGCCCTGCAGGCTGGCGGAGCGGAAGCCCTTTCGCTCCGCGATGATCGTGTAGCGGCCCGGCGGCAGCCCGTCGAGGCGGAAGAGACCCTCTGCGCCGGTGATGCCGCTCTTGAAGGCGCCGCCGAAGAACCTCTGCGCGTCGAGGATCTGCCGGTCGGCGCCCTCCTGCAGGAGCCGCACGCGCACGCCTTCCAGACCGGTGCCCTCGATGTCGACGACGCGCCCCTCCATCTCGCCGCCGCGGTCGAGCACGAAGGAGAACTCGCGGGTCCCGCCCTCCTCGATCTCGAAGCGCTCCTCGGGCGACTCCAGGAAACCGGCCAGCTCGCACGAGATCACATAGCTACCCGGCAGCACCTTCGAGAAGACGAACTCCCCGCGGCCGCTCGCGTGGACGACCTCGCCGCTCGGAGGCAGCCCGAGAAGCTTGAGAAAAGCCATCTCGCGCCTCTCGCTCTCCGGCGCCTCCGCGAGGCGGACCGCCGCCCCGATCACCGGCTCGGCGCCGTCGCTCACCGTGCCGCGCACGGTCGCCGGCCGGGCGAGCTCGATCCGCAGCTCGAAGTCCTCCTGCTCCACGTCGTCCAGCGAGAACGCCTCCGAGAGACCTCGCGCGTAGAGCGGGTGATCGGCCGTGATCTGGAAGGCGACGCCGGCGGGAGCCGGGAACTCGTCGAGCCGGAACGTGCCGTCGAGCTGCGCGACCGTCACCGCGAAGAAGATCAGCGACACGTCGATGAAGCCGAGCTGGCGCGCCTGCGGCGGGACGAAGGGGCCCAGGCGGACGAGTGCGCCGGATGCCGGCGAGCCGTCGGGCGCGAGGACCACGCCGCTGA
>JAFGKN010000037.1 GCA_016928605.1 Planctomycetota bacterium
CGAGGAGATCCAGATCTGGACCGATGTCGACGGCGTGATGTCGGCCGACCCGCGCATCGTGAAGAGCGCGCGGTACCTCTCCAAGCTCTCCTTCGCGGAGGCGAGCGAGCTGGCGTTCTACGGGGCGAAGGTGGTCCACCCCGCGACCATGACTCCGGCGGTGCGCAAGAACATCCCGATCCGCGTGCTCAACACGTACCGGCCGGAGTTCGAGGGCACGACCATCGTGAGCAAGCTCGATCCGGTGGAGAAGGGCGTCAAGTCGATCACGAGCAAGAGCGACATCTCGATCATCACGGTCGTGGCGCCGCCCATGGCTCTCCAGTACGGCTTCCTGGAGCGGATCGCGAACGTCTTCAAGAGCCGGGAGATCGTCATCGACATGATCGCCACGTCGGAGATCAGCGTCGCCCTGACGACCACGAGCAGCATCTCCACCCCCGGCCGGGGGAACGCCGCGCTGAAGGCCGCTGTCGAGGATCTGCGCGCGTTCTCGGAGGTGAGCGTGAAGGAGGGGATGGCACAGGTGAGCGTGGTGGGCGAGGAGATCCGGGACCGCGTCGGCTTCGCGGCCGGCATCTTCGACGTCCTGCGCGGGCTGGGTGTGAACGTGGAGATGATCTCCTTTGGCGCGACGCGCATCAACCTGAGCTTCGCGATCCCGGGCGAGCAGGTGCAGACCGTGGTGCGGGGGCTGCACGACCGGCTCTTCGGCTCATGAAGATCGCGCTGGCACGGATCCACACGACCGTTGGAGACTTCGAGGGAAGCCCGGCGAAGAACGCGTCGGCTCTCGATCGCGGCCTCGACGACGGGCTGTTCGGCTCATGAAGATCGCGCTGGCACAGATCAACACGACCGTCGGAGACTTCGAGGGAAACCTGGCGAAGATCGAGTCGGCTCTCGATCGCGCACGGCGCGAGGGCCTCGACCTCGTCGTCTTTCCGGAGCAGACCATCCCCGGCTACCCGGCCGAGGACCTCCTCGAGCGCGAGGATTTCCTCCGGGCCGTGGAGTCCGCCTTCGACCGCGCCGTGCGGCTCAGCCGCGGCACGGCGATGGTGATCGGCACGGTGCGGCGGGCCGCCGCGGGGCGCGGCAACCCGATCCACAACAGCGCGGTCCTCGCGGTCGACGGCCGGGTCGAGGGCGTGCAGCACAAGACGCTGCTCCCCACCTACGATGTCTTCGACGAGGGCCGCTACTTCCGGGTGGCGCAGGAATACGCGGTCTTCCCGTTCCGCGGGCGCCGCCTGGGGCTCGCCATCTGCGAGGACCTCTGGAACGACCCAGGCTACTGGCCGGAGGGCCGGTACGAGATCGACCCGGTCTCGGAGATCGCGGGCCGCTGCGGGGCGGATCTCCTCGTGGCGATCTCGGCCTCGCCCTTCAGCGTGGGCCGGCAGCGCTTTCGCCACGACATGCTCCGGGTCGCGGCCGTTCGCTACGGCGTCGACCTGGTCTACTGCAACCTCGTCGGCGGCAACACGACGCTCGTCTTCGACGGCGCGAGCCTCGCCCTCGACGGCCGGGGGCGGCTCCGCGTCCTGGGCGCCTCCTTCGAGGAGGACTTCGTCGTCGTCGATCTCGATGCGCCGCCGCTCGCCTCCGTGCCCGAGCGGCTCGCGCTCCCGCCGGCGAGAGAAGGCCCGGGGCGCGCCGCAGAGCTGCCGGACTGCGACGTCGAGGCGGTCTGGGGGGCGCTCGTCCTCGGCACGCGGGACTACCTGCACAAAACCGGATTCCGCCGGGCGGTGGTCGGCCTCAGCGGCGGCATCGACTCCGCGCTCACCGCGGCCGTCGCCGTGGAGGCGCTGGGAGCGGAGAACGTCACCGGCGTCGCGCTGCCCTCCCGCTACTCCTCCGAGGGCAGCGTCGCGGACGCCGTCCATCTCGCCCGCAATCTCGGGATCCGGCTCCACGAGCTGTCGATCGAGGAGATGTTCCAGTCGGCGCTCCGGACGCTCGCTCCACTGTTCGAAGGGCTCCCGCAGGACGTCACGGAGGAGAACATCCAGGCGCGGATCCGCGGCCTCCTGCTGATGGCCCTCTCGAACAAGTCCGGGGCTCTGCTCCTCACGACCGGCAACAAGTCGGAGGTCGCGGTCGGCTACTGCACGCTCTACGGCGACATGTCGGGAGGTCTGGCTGTCATCTCGGACGTGCCCAAGACGCTGGTCTACCGGCTCGCCGGCTGGCTCAACCGCGAGCGCGAGCTCATCCCCTGGGCCACCGTCCGGAAGGAGCCGTCCGCCGAGTTGCGGCCCGGTCAGAAGGACAGGGACTCGCTGCCTCCTTACGATGTCCTCGACTCGATCGTCGAGGCCTACGTCGAGCAGAAGATGGGACCGGAGGAGATCGCCGCGCTGGGGCACGACCGGGAGCTCGTCGAGCGCGTGCTGCGGATGATCGACCGGAGCGAGTACAAGCGCAAGCAGGCGGCGCCGGGGCTGAGGATCACCGAGAAGGACTTCGGCCGCGGCCGCCGCGTTCCCATCGTCGAGCGCTTCAGGAAGTAGCCGGCGAGCTCACCCGCAGGGGGAGCGCTCGCAGCCGAGGTGCTCGAGGACGGCGGCATGTTCCACGGCACCCAGCCCGATGGCGGCACCCGCAGGGACTTCAGCATTGCCTCCCGCCGCGCTGAGAGGGAGAATTCCTGCATGAGCAAGCTGAATGTCGAAGAAATCCTCCAGCTCCCGGTCCCGGAGCGACTCGATCTCCTCGAGAAGATCTGGGACAGCCTGGCCGCGAGTCCAGAAGCTCTCCCTCTGACCCCCGCCCAGCGGCG
>JAFGKN010000349.1 GCA_016928605.1 Planctomycetota bacterium
ACCGGTCCCATGCGGACTCTGCGCGAGATGGGCGTCGAGTTCACGGACCATCTCTACGCGTACGAGGAGCACGGAGGGACTGGTGTGGCGGCCCGCGAGCTCCGGGTGGATGAGCACGCCGTTGTCAAGACGCTCGTCTTCGAGGACGACCGAGAGCGGCCGGCCATCGTCCTCATGCACGGCGACCTCGAGGTCTCCACGAAGGGCCTGGCTCGCGTCGCCCGTGTCAAGAGCTTCGCCCCTTGCTCCCCCGAGGTCGTCACCCGGCACACCGGCTACGTCGTGGGCGGCGTCTCGCCGCTCGCGACTCGCAAGACGATGCCCATCTACATGGAGAGGACGATCCTCGACCTCCCGACGATCTACTTGAACGGCGGCCGCCGCGGCTACCTGATGGGCGTTGCGCCGGGGGACCTCGAGCGGATCCTGAAGCCGGTTCTCGTCAGCGTGGGGATCCGGTAGCGCGGAGCCGCGCTCGATGGAGATCGAACCGGTGACGCGGCAGCGCCGTGCGCAAGCAGAACCGCGGGCACCGGAGGGCACGGTCCAGGCACAGTCCACGGGCCTCGCCGCCGATCTCGCCGTTCAGCGGGACCGCGCGAAAGGCAGTTTGCGCTTCGCGAAGGCCCCGGCTCTCAACCCGGCGAGGAAGCCCCGTCGGGCAGAGCGCAGGTACTCGCCGGATGCAGCCTTCGCGAGCTGGCCCTCTCGGACCGCGCGAGCCCAGCGAAGACGGAGCTTGACGAGGCGCGCCAGCGCGCGCGCGAGGACCGCTGGTCGAGCCGCCGGCCCCCACCCGTTCTTCAGGCCGAAGTAGACCTGGTTCTTGATCTCGGCGTGCCAGTTCCTGTTGATGAGATCATCCTCGCGGTATCCGCCGGGGACCATGCCGTGAAGGACGACGGCATCCGGCGCGTGCACTACGCGCCAGCCCGCCCTGAACAGCCGCACAGCGACATCCGCCTCCTCGTAGGCGAACTCGTAAAACTCGTCGAACCCCCCGATCTCGAGGAGCGCCTGCCGGCGAAGCGCGAAGTTGCACCCGCAGACATTGCAGAACCAGCCCCGTGGCGCACGGGCCTCCCCTGCGATGTCCGGAGCGCGGATGCGCATCTGCCTGCCCGAGGGGCGGATCAACCCGCAGACGAAGTCGAGACGAGCCGGCACCTCCCGAGCGTCGTAGACCGTGCCTCCGACTGCTGCGACCTCCGGAGCGGAAAACGGCCTGAGCAGCTCTTGGAGCCATGCGCGCTGCGGCGCGGCGTCGTCATCGCAGAAGGCCGCGATCGCGCAGCTCGCCTCGCGGATTCCGGCATTTCGCGAGACCGAAAGGTTGCGGCCGGGGGCGTTCACGAGCCGGACCTCCGAGAAATCGGCCGCAAATCCCGGCGGGAGAGAGGCATCGGAGCCGGTGACGACGAGGATCTCGGCGGGAGCGACGGTCTGCCGCCAGATTGCGCGAAGGCACTCGGCGAGCGGCTCCGGGCGGTCGAGAGTACAGACGATGACGGAGACATCCGCCGATGTCGTCGCGGAAGGTGAACCGAGATCAGCGTCTTCCGGCATCGCTCAGGACCTCCAGCGTGCGCCTGGCGCACTCCGTCCAGGTGAAGCGCCTCGCCCTCGCCAGCCCGCGCCTGCGGAGCTCGCGAGCGAGCGCGCTAGCCTCTATCACTCTCCGGATGCACGCCTCCAGATCGCGCGGCTCTCGAGGATCGAAGTAGAGCGCGGCATTCCCCGCCGTCTCTCGCACAGCCGGCAGATCGGAAGCCACGACGGGCGTGCCGCAGGCCATCGCCTCCAGGACCGGAAGCGCGAAGCTCTCGTAGAGCGAGGGCATGACGAGCAGGTCAGCGGCGCGGTACTCCGCGGCCAGGGAGCGGGAGCTCTCTATGGATCCCACCCAGTCGATCCGGTCGTCATGAGACCGCGGCCCCAGCGTCCGGATGACGGGAGAAGCGGCGCCGACCACTCGAAGCCGGTGAGGAAACTGTCGGGAGAGGCGAGCGAAGACTTCGAGCAACGTGGAGAGGTTCTTCACCGGGGCGAGACTGCCCACGTAAAGGATGCGCGGAGGGACCTCGCTCGCGGCTGGGACCGGCCGGTATTCCGATGCGACGCCGAGAGGGATCGCGCGGATCTTCCCCCGCGCAGCCGGGAACACGTCGGCGATCTCCTTCGCCGCGGCCCTCGAGACTGCGATCACCGCAGTCGCACGGCGCATCACGCGCGCGATCAGAAAGCGATAGTAGAGACGAAACGCCAGGCGATAGGCATCCGGTACTCTCCGGTATCCCAGGGAGTGGATCGTGACCACGAGACGAACACTCGATCGGAGATGCAGAGGAGCCACGTTGGACGGACAGAAGAGCACAGGATGCCTTCGTGCCCGTCGGGGCAACATGCCGTGCAGCCACAGATGATGCAACCCGCGATTCTCGGAGCGGGGCAGGGCCAGGTCATAGTCGACCCCCCGCTCGTCGAACGAGCGGAGCAGCTCGGCGGTGTATCGCTCGACACCCGTCGTGAGGCGGTGACGCAGGCAATGCCCCTCGACGAGAAAGCTCATGAGTCGGCCTCCTCGCGATCGCTCATTCCGAAAGCAGCCCGCGGATCTTCTGAAGGCCGGAGCCGCAGGAAACGTTGAGCATCGTGATGTCGAGGCTGAAGGCGACGAGACGGTAGCCCTCGCGGATCCGAGAGGCGACCTGCTCCGGATCGGGCGGAACGACGTGGACGCCGGGAGCGACGCCATGCCTGCGGCAAGCATCGAAAACCCGGGCCATGGCAGCCACCGCCTCCGGATGGTCGAAGCGGCCCGTGATGCCCATCGACGCCGTCAGATCGTACGGTCCGATGAATGCCGCGTCGACGCCAGGCGTCGACAGGATCTCGTCGACCCGGTTGACGGCGTCGATGTGCTCGATCTGCACGCAGACGAGCGTCTGCTCGTTGGCCTGCAGGACGGCGCGATCGAAGTCCGCGCCGTAGGCATTCGCGCGGCAGTAACCGACCCCGCGCGCGCCCTCCGGAGGATACTTGGCAGCCCGGACCAGCTCGCGCGCTTCATCCGCGCTGTTGATCAAAGGCGCAATCACGCCCTGGGCTCCAGCATCGAGGTACTGCTTCGTGATCTCGTACCGGTTTCCTGCGAGCCGCACAAGGGGGGCGCACTCCGGGTTTCCAGCGCGCATCGCCTGAAAGAGAACCTGCGTCGCCGGGAGATCGACGGCCGAGTGCTCTCCGTCG
>JAFGKN010000038.1 GCA_016928605.1 Planctomycetota bacterium
CTCGTGGAGCTGCTCGTCGTCATGGCCATCATCGGGATCCTCGCCAGCATCTCCCTGGTCGGAGTGCAGCTGGCGATCAAGCAGTCGCACATCAGCGCGGAGGAGCACACGCTGGCGATGCTCAAGGTGAGCATCGAGAGCTTCGCCCGCGAGATGGGGGACTATCCCCCCGGCTCGCTGACGTTTCTGGGCCTCAAGAGCGCGGGGGGGATCAACGAGGGCAACGAGAGCCTGTTCGCCTGCCTGCTGACGCGCAAGAGGAACGGCCCCTTCATCGACGATCTCGACGAGGATCGCTGGGCCAATCTCGACGAAGACAGGCTGAGCGCGGACGACCTCGCGAAGATCCGCAAGGAGCTCGACTGGGTGCGCAAGACCGACCAGCTCCTCGAGTACACGGATCTCTGGGGGAATCCCTACGTCTACGTCCATCACCGTGACTACGGAAAGAAGTTTCGTTACCAGGACGCGGACGGCAACATCTTCGAGGTCGAGGCGGCGAAGAGCTCCCTCACCGGAGACTATGCGGCTCCGACCTCGTACCAGCTCTGGTCCCTGGGCCCGGATGGCGTCAACCAGAACGGCGGGGGCGACGACGTCTGCTCCTGGAACCTGTAGCCAGCGGGCGGAGGCGCGCATGGAGCCCATCCGGCACGAGCCTCTCCGCGGCGCTTCTCGACACTTCCGATGATCCGACCCACAGCGGGACGTTTCCGACCCGGCTTCACCATCCTGGAGATCCTCGTGGTGCTCTCGATCCTCGCCCTGCTGGGGGGGCTGAGCATCGGGGCGTTCCAGGCGGCGCGCCGCAGCTACCTGCTAGCCGCGTCGGCAGCGAGGATCCAGGGCATCCTGCGCGCCGCGCGCAACACGTCCATCGCCACATCGACGCCGTCGTTCGTGGTGATCGATCCGGCTGCCCGGCTGGTAAAGGCCCAGAGCTACGAGACCATCGGGGAGTGGAGCTTCGAGGGGCGGGGAGCGGCGTCCGGCGGTCTCGCGGGATTCTCTCAGGACAGCGCGGTGGCGGGGAGCGCGCCGGGGCGCGTCGGCGCCGGCCTCGCTCCGGGGACGTACGTCGACTGCGGAAGATCCTCGCGCTTCGACGTCCGCGACGGGCTCTTCCTCGAGGCCTGGGTGCGCCACGAAGAGGCCGTCGCGATCCCCGCTCCTCCCGACCAGGGCAAGGCGAGGCGCGTGCGCCTGGAGCCCTTGCGCGAGGAGGAGGAGAAGCCCGCGCGCTGCATCGCCGCGCGCAAGGGGGCGTTTTCCTTCGGGATGACGCCTTGGGGGGCGCTGGAGGCCGCGATCGGACCGTACCGGGCGCGCACGGCGCCGGGGGTGGTCCCGCCTTTCCGCTGGGTCTTCGTGACGGTCCGCTACGACGGCCAGTCCCTCGCGGTGGCCGCCGACGGCGTGGACCGCGAGCTGAGGCCCATCGCGCGCGGGGCGGCACCGGGCGGTGGGGATCCCTCGTCGAAGCTTCCGTCGGAGATCCCCCTCACGCGGGAGCCCTTCACCATCTCCTCGCCGGAGAGCCCCTTTCCGGGGTGCATCGACGAGGTGAGGCTCAGGGGCCGGATCGAGCCCCTCGCCTACGAGCACGCCGACTTCGAGATGATCCTCGGCTGGAAGCGGACCATCCATTTCGACGCGCGAGGGCATCTCGACCCCGCCCATCACGAGGAGGGCGAGCGCATCGTGCTGATCGAGGTGCCGGATGTGCGATCGTCATCCACGACGGTGAGCGTCGTCGACTACTCGGTCACCTACGAGGAGTGGAGAGAGCGCTTCCTCAAGAAGGATGATCCAGGCGATCCGCTTCTCTCCTCCCGGAGCCCGGTGATCGAGCCCCGGCGCGTCCTCGAGAGGAGGATCGAGGAGAGCTACGCGCTCGCCCGCAAGGTCGTGATCGAGGTCGACCGGCTGGGAGTCATCCGATGAGCGCGGCGCCGAGAAGATCCGAGCCGGCCTCCCCCGCCGGCGTCGCCCTGATCATGGTGCTGATCGTGCTCAGCTGTCTCGCGATGATCGGCATCCCGTTCGTCGCATCGATGATGCTGCACGATCGAGCCAGCCGGAGCTTCGCGGCCGGCGTCGCCGCGCTCCAGGCGGCCCAGGCGGCGCGGAACCACGCCATCGCGCTCCTGCGGCGCACGGCGTATCCTTCCGAGTGGGAGGCGGAGGCGGAGGCCCTCGAGCCCGAGCGGCCCAGGGTCAGCCTCCACGCGGATGGCTTCCGCCCCTCCGCCAGGACTGCCTTCCGCGAGCGGCGGGGCACCGTCGTGCGGCGCGATCTGGGAGAGGCGCGCGCGGCGCGCAGAGGCGGGCGCGCGCGCGTCGGCTCGGGAGACCGCGACCGGGCGGCCGAGATCTGGCGCACTTCGGAGCGGGGGCCTTCCCCCAAGGACCACGACGAGGAGGGCGAGATCGACGTCCGGCTCCCGGATGAGCTCGTCCTGCCGGAGGAGGCGCCGCCGGACCCCATGCTCCTGGGCGACGGCCGCCGCGTGAGGTTCCGCGATCCGGGCGGCATCACGGCGTCGGCGCAGGTGATCGACGAGCAGGGGAAGATCAACATCAACACCGCGCCA
>JAFGKN010000350.1 GCA_016928605.1 Planctomycetota bacterium
CTACAGCTACTTCGTCGAGGGCGGCAAGAGCATGAAGCACGCCGCCTTCGACGAGGAGTGGATCCGCGAGGGGGATCCGAGCGAAGAGCGCGACGCCGAGCGTTGAGCGACGGCGCTCCCCGCGGCCACCGGCGAGGAGTGCATCGCGAGCGCCGCTCCGCGCGAAGAGCGCCGCCGTCACGGCCTGAGCGACACGCCTCCGCCGGGGACCTCCGCGCAGAGCGCCGCCGTCACGCCTTGAGCCCGCGCAGGCCCGGATCCAGCACCTCGTCGTCCTTCAGGAGCTGCTCCCACCGGACTCTCTCGCCGCTGTACGCGGCCGCGCGTCCCAGCAGCGTGACGAGGTTGCTGCGCACGCTCGGAGCGCCCGTCGGGTTGTCGAAGCGGCCCTCGGTGACGTTCTTGTGGAAGGTGGCGATGTTGCGGACGATGCCCTCGTTGAAGATGCCGGGGCTCGATCCGCCCGGATAGGGCTTCTCGCCGCGGATGATCACCTGCCCTCCGTACTGCGTCTCGAGCACGCCCTTCGAGCCGAACATCCGGTTCCGGATCCCCTCCGGCTGGGTGCCGTGGCCCTCGAACTGGCGGGAGCTGAAGGTGACCCCGACGTTGTTCGAATACTGGAAGAGCACCGCGAAGTGGTCCCAGCAGCTGCCCAGACCCTCGCGCACCTTCCTGCCGCCCGTGCCAGCGGCGTGGATGGGCGGCTCGTCCATGATCCAGCTCGCGACATCGAGGGTGTGGATGTTCTGCTCGGTGATGATGTCGCCGGAGAGGACGCGGTCGAGGCCCCAGGCCCGGAGGCGGTTCTCCGGGTTCTTCGGATCGTCCCTCAGGTAGCGCAGCTGCCCGAGCCACGGAGAGCCCGCGTGGTACGTCGACTCGCCGAACGCGAAATCGCCGAGATCCCCCTGGCGGACGCGCCGGAGAGCCTCCTGGTAGTAGGGATCGGCGCGCGTCTGGAAATCGACGAGGAAGCAGAGCCTCTTCGCCGTCGCCTTCTCTCCGCTCTCGCCCACGCTCCGGCAGCCGGGCACATCGACGGCGATGGGCTTGGCGAGGTAGACGTGCACGCCCGCATCCACGGCCGCGGCCGCCTGCTCCGGGTGGAAGTACGGCGGGCTCTCGATGGCCACGGCATCGACGCCGCACTCGAGCAGCCTCTTGTAGGACGAGAGGGTCGAGAAGCGCCGGGCGGGATCCACCTTGAACCTGTGGCCCCACGATTCGACCTGCTCCTTGAAGTAGTCGGCGCCGGCCCACAGCACGAAGCCGCCGTGCTGCTCGAGCAGCCCGGCGACCCTCGTCGCGCGCGATCCGCAGCCGATCATGCCGAGCTTGATCTTCGAGCTGGCCTCCGTGCCGAGCGCGACGCGAGGCTTGGCGATGGTGAAGGCAAGAGCCGCTCCGCCGGCTCCGGCGAGAAACCGGCGGCGGTCGATGTCGTTCGATCCCGGCGAGGAGGCTTTCTCTGTGCGCTGCATCTTCTGGGTCTCCTGTATCTCTCGCGGTGGATGACGAGCCGCCGCCCGCGGCGGCCGAGGCAATGAGCCCGCGGAGAACAGTCTCCCAGATTCCACAGGCGGCCGCAAGCGGAGCAGCCAGTCGCAAGCAGAGGCGGCGGCCGCAAGCAGAGGCGGCGGCCGCAAGCAGAGGCGGCGGCCGCGCCCGCACGACACGGCTCCCCCTCAGCTCTCCTTCCCGCCGTACACCATGTAGTACACGACCGGCACCACGACGAGCGTGAACGCCGTCGAGGCGAAGAGGCCGAAGATCAGCGCCCAGGCCAGCCCCGAGAAGATCGGGTCGAGCGTGATCGGCCAGGCGCCGAGGGCGGTCGTCGCGGCCGTCAGGAGGATGGGCCGCATGCGCACCGCGCCGCACTCGAGGATCGCCTCCCGGAGCGAGATCCCCTCCTTCAGAGCGCCCTGGATGAACTCGATGAGCACGATGGAGTTGCGCACGACGATCCCGCCCAGCGCGATCATGCCGATCATCGCCGTGGCGGTGAAGAAGACCGGCGTGTCGAAGCCCCCCACGCTGCGGTTCACGATGAGGTTGAGGATCCAGAAGCCGGGCATGATCCCGATCGCGGTGAGCGGGATGGCGCTCATGACCACCAGCGGCATGACGAAGGAGCCGGTCTGGATGATCAGCAGGATGTAGATGCCGATCATCGCCGCGCCGAAGGCCAGGCCCAGGTCGCGGAAGACCCGCAGCGTGACCTCCCACTCGCCCTCGCCCGCCCACTCGGCGCGAACGCCTCCCGGCAGAGGATCTCTCTCCAGCCGCCAGCCCAGGTCGAGGATCGCCTCTCCGGGAGCGCGTCCCGCCATCTCCGCGAAGACATAGGCCACGCGCTCCAGGTTCTTGTGATAGATGGGCTGATCCTCCTCGCGCCGGATGAACTCCCCCAGCTCGGCGACCGGCAGGAGCTCGCCCCGCCGCCCCTTGACCATGGCGCGCCCCAGCTCGGCCAGGCCGGATCTCTCGCTGGGCGGACACCGGACCTGGACGACGAGCGGATGCCGCTCGCTGCCCAGGTGCACCGTGGCCGGCTCGCTTCCGAGGAGCGCGAGCCTCAGTGTCCGCACGACCGACTGGTTGTCGATGCCGCTCAGCGCCGCCTTCTCCTTGTCGAGCGCGAAATCGATGCGCTCGTGGGGATCCTCGGAGGAGTCGTCCAG
>JAFGKN010000351.1 GCA_016928605.1 Planctomycetota bacterium
CCCATTCCGAGCGCCGAGGCGGGAGCGATGCACGGGGCGAGCAAGGCGGTTCCCGCCGCCGCCGCGGCCTTCTTGAGGAGTTTCCGTCGAGTCAAGCTTGCCGGTCTCGCCGACATGGTGTGTCTCCCTTCGTTCAGCAGGTGATGAAATTTCGAAAGGGGCGCTTTGCAGAGATGCGGAGCCTGGCGGGCTGAGGGCTTCTTCCTCGAGGGACGCTCGCCCCGCCGAGATGCGCCGGTCCCGGGGGTCGGACATCCGCAGCCCACATGTTCCGTTCGCAGGCGGGCAAAGTCAACTCTCCCGACCGCCGAGATCGACGGAATCCGAGCCCCCGAGCCGCTCAGGAGCTGCTGAGCCCGCTGCATCCCACCGGGCACGGCGTGAAGAGGCTTTCATCTCCGCTCGCCGTCCGGTAGCTTGATGCATCGAACCGCGAACCTGACATCTCTCGAAAGGAGCCAGGAGCCATGACGCATCAGACGCCCACGACCAGCAGCACGACGAGATCCTCCGGAGGAATGCCGAGGCGGCGGTTCCTCAAGTCCCTGGCGGCGGCGGGAGCAGGGCTGACGATTCTGCCCAGCGGCTTCGTCACCGGCAAGGAGGCGCCCAGCAACAAGCTCAACATCGCCATCATCGGCGCCGGCGGAAGAGGCCGCGCGCACTTCGGCGCGGCCCAGCGCGAGAACGTGGTCGCCCTCTGCGACGTGAACGACAAGAACCTTGCCGCGGCGGCCAGGACCTTCTCGAAGGCCGAGCATCATGTCGACTGGCGGAAGTGCCTCGAGCAGAAGGGCATCGACGCGGTCATCTGCAGCACCACCGACCACACGCACGCCTTCATAGCGAACTGGGCCATGAACCGCGGGATGCACATCTACCTCGAGAAGCCGCAGGGCAACTCCGTCGAGGAGGTCCGCGTGGTCCGCGCGAAGTACCTCAAGAACAAGAGCAAGCTCGCGACCCAGCTCGGCACGCAGCGCCACGAGAACCCGAACTTCGACCGCGTCCGGGAGATGGTGCGCGACGGAGCGGTCGGCACGCTCAAGCACGTGCACGTCTGGGGCGATCGGCAGATCCGCCGCAAGGAGAGCAGCTACCTGCCCGCCGCCGGCGATCCGCCGCCTCACCTCCACTATGACCTTTGGATCGGCCCCTCGCCCTGGCATCCCTACAACCCGGATTACTTCGGCGGCTGCCTGAAATGGAACATGTTCTGGGATTTCGGCAGCGGCCAGATCGGCGACATGGGGAGCCACACGATGGATCTGGCCTGGAACGCCATCGATGCGGGTTTGCCGACCTCGGCCGATGCGCACGGCGAGCCGTTCAACCCGGATATCACCCCCGTCGATCTGACCGCCACGTTCGAGCATCCCGCGAACGACTGGCGGCCGGCGATCACCCTCACCTGGTACCAGGGAGCGCACAAGCCGGCGCGCCTGGAGGACGGCGTGAACGTCGAGCGGATCGGCCACGGAGCGCTGTTCGTGGGCGACAAGGGATACCTCCTGGCGGACTTCGGCCGGAACGAGCTGATCCCGCGGGACAAGGAGGCGGGCCTGGCGCACTACAAGCCGCGGCCGAAGGAGAAGCAGATCCCCCCGATGGGCGGTTTCCAGCAGCAGTGGATCAAGGCCTGCAAGGGCGATCTGAAGACGTCGTGCGACTTCGACTACAGCGGCACGGCCATCGAGCAGATGCTGCTCGGCCTGGTGGCCTATCGCGCGGGCAAGAAGATCGAGTACGACGGCGCCGCCGGACGCGTGACGAACGACGCCGCGGCCAATGATCTTCTGAGCCGCAAGTACCGCGACGGCTGGACGCTCGACGGCTAGCCCCGCCCGGCCGGCGCAGAGTCCTCGAGAGCATGCCGCCCCCGGCCCCTCCGGCTTCGGTGGGCGCCGTCTCGAACGCCGCCCTGGTCTGTCGGCGGCGGCCGCTCTCAACCGCTTCCCTCGCCCGGCGGCGGGAGATGGCGATACCACGTGAAGTAGAGCACGCCGGCCGAGACGGCGACGACGCTGAGCCACGCGAGCGCTTCCGCGTGCCAGTGGCCGACGAGGTACATCGGCGCGAGGTAGAGGCCCGTGATGCCGCCGATGGCCACGATGGTGTTGAACGTCACGCGGCCGGGATGGAGCGCGGTCGCAGCCCCCTCTCCCCGCGCGCGCTCCGAACCTTGCTCCCGTGCGATACGACGCGCCAGCGGCCCCCATGCGCCGAACGGCCTCACGCTGCGGTAGAAGCCGGCGAGGATGGAGAAATCGGTGGGCTCGGTGGCCAGCGAGCCGGCGATGCAGCCGGCGGCGGAGCCGAGACAGATGGCGGGGAAGGCCCAGTAGACCGGAAGGTCCGGCGTGAAAAGCGCGATGAACGAGAGGCCGATGCCTCCGAGGACTCCCGCCGCATAGCCCCAGCCGTTCAGCCGCCACCAGTACCAGCGGAGGACATTCGGAACGATCACGCCGGCCACGAGCGCCATCATCATCCACTCCCAGATCGATGCGATCGACTCCGCCTGGTAGCCGACCAGGATCCCCACGACGACGATCCCCATTGTGGCGAGGTAGCTCGAGCGGATGAGGGCGCGCTCGCCGGCGCGCGGCGCGAGGATCGGCTGCCACAGGTCGCGCACCACGAACGACGCGCCGGCGTTCACCGTCGAGCTGAAGGTCGACATGAACGC